>JAFGLK010000158.1 GCA_016928125.1 Anaerolineae bacterium | reverse complement strand
TCCTCTGGGTGATGACCGAAGCCTCCAGTTCAGTCAACCACGGCGCGCTGCCGGGCGCTGCTGCCCGGGCGCGAGCGATCAGACTGGAGGCCGGCACAAAGATGTCCACCAAATCCGGGCCCTCCCGCGTCAGCGAGAGCACCGCATCTGGGATGAGACTCCAGAGGCGACGGGCCTGTTCCTCGCTGAGGGTCCCCGCCGCCCACCTGCCCTCGACATCACCGGTGAGCAGGCCCATGATCTCGCGAAAAGGCCGGTAGGGGTCACCTATGCCGCTGTAGGCGTTGCAGTTCCCGCCGGCGACGACCAGATCCGCATGGGTCTCTTGGGCGCGCCGGGCGAATTCCTCGATAAGGGCTGTCTTGCCAGCCCCGGCCTCGCCGGTGACAAAGACCGGCCGGCCGTGCCCGGCCAAAGCCTGCGCCAGCCAGCCCCCCAACTGCGCCAGCTCGCGCTGGCGGGCGATCACGGGAGCACGCGCGGCAGGGCGGGGCGGGACAGAGGAGAGAAAGGGCGGGGAAACCACACCGGCCGCGTGCGAACTCTCCGGCCCAGCGGGCGTCGGTTGGCCGTGAATACTCCGCACGAGCGCCCCCAGCCTGCCGTCTCGGATGCGCTCGTACAGGGAGACCGTCTCCGCCCCGGGCTCGACGCCCAACTCCTCAGCCAGCACGCGACGGCAGGCCTCGAACTGGGCCAGGGCCGCCCCGCGTTGCCCGCTTGAGGCCAGGAGCAGCATCAACTGGCGATGGGCCTCTTCTCGCCATGGCTCCAGGGCCAGCAGGCGGGCCGTATAGCCCATGGCCGCTGCATGTCCCTCCGGTCCCCGGCGGGTGTGGTGAACGGCCAGGGCATACAGCGCGTCCAGGGCCAACTCGCGCAGCCGCGCCCGCTGGGCGAGAACCCATTCCTCAAAGGCCGGCGCCTGTCGCACTGAAAACCCTTCGAGAAAATCGCCCCGGTACAGCCCAATGGCGCGCTCGAGTCCCTCCATGTCGGATCCTGCGGTGCCCTGCTCAAAGGCTTCGACATCCAGCCAGTAGGGTCGCTCGTGGTCAAAGGCGACGGCCTGGCGGGTGATGTCTAGATGGAGCCCTACAGCCTGGCGCAGATAGGTCAACGCCTTGCTCAGGTTGTTTCGGGCGCTCTCCTCCGGCATATCCCCCCACAGGAGGCCGACCAGCGTCGGGCGCAGGTGGGGGCGGCGGGTTACCGCCAGGTAGTAGAGCAGAGCCAGCGCCTTGCCGGAGGTGAGACCGACAAGCGAGACACCATCCCGGCGGATCTCCGGGTTGCCCAAGAGGGCCAACTGCAGTTGCTCGCCCATCGAGATCCCCCCATGCACGCTGCGTGAAGGATCTGTGAACGATCGCTGAAGAGTAGAGTGCTATGGTAATTGGCGAGGCCAGTGTATTACGAATCGGTGCAAATGGAAAGCCGGGAGGAAAGCCCTCTGATGGCCATCTTGGACGGGCCGCCCCGCTACCGATCCTATCTTCTGGCCTTTTGGGAAGAGCGACATCGCGAGCCCCACGGTCAGGAGGTGTGGCGCTTCAGCTTACAGGATCCGCGCACCGGCGAGCGGCGTAGGTTCGCCAGTCTGGAGGCGCTGGTCGCTGCATTGGAGCGGGAGATGGAAGAGTCAGCCCCGCTCATCAGTGATGATTCATGACGGTCAACGGGAAGGGAGGTGACGAGGGGAACCTGGTTCGGCTACTGGGCATCAGGTGAGACACCGTCAAGCAGGTAGGAGGACAATCATGAGAAGGCTCGGCAAAGTGGTACTTCTTATCACGGTACTGATCCTCGTGTTGGCCGTGCCAGCCGCCGCCACGAAACCCGCGGAGGTGAGCGGGAAATGGGGCACAAGCAAATACACGGTCACCCCCCCGCTCCCGTGCAAACAACGCGGACCCGGCACGATCGTCATCAACGTGCCGATGGAGCACGACTGGGGCAACGGGAGCTTTCAAGGGAAGTCTTCCAGCGATTGGGTGATCATTGGACGGGAGACCACGTGCGACACGAGCGTGCCCGGGGCCAGCCCTGCGAATCTCCGTGCGACGGGCACCTTTGTGGGCGACCTCTATCTGGGGGCCATGAAATACTCGGGCAGCTTTGACTTCCGCCTCGAATGGCGCATCACCCATGTATGCCCCTGGGGCGTCGAAGAGTGCGAGAACGTTGACACCTTCGCGGGCAAGCTCGAGATCCTCAGGGGGTATGGCGGGCTCGCGGGCCTGCACGGAGTGCTGGAGCAATGGGGACGCACCGGCCCCACGGGCCGGTGGGGATATGTCTTCTACAAGGGCCAAGTGCACATTGACCCACAGCCATAGCCGGCAATCCCGTCCACAAGGCAAGACCTCCGGGGTCTCCTCCTCGGAGGTCTTGTCATTATCGGCGAGGGTGTGAGGTGTCGGCTGCCGTGGATCGCGGCTCCTGGGAATCAAGGCCTCACGCAAGCACTCTGATGAGCGGGCGCAGCTTGACCCCACACGGCCGCGACACTAGAATCCCCGAGAGCACGGAATGACGCGCGAGGGCATCTGGGAGACGAAACGTGATCTTCCCTGGACATGTGGCGGCGGCCTGGCTGGTAAGCGAGGTCACCGGCGTCGACCGCCGGGGGGCGCTGGCCGCCAGCATGTTTCCCGATCTCGTGGACAAGCCGGTGCGCTGGCTGTTGGGCCTGACGCCCAACGATCGCATCCCGGCCCACACGGCCTTGGGACTGCTTCTGACCACCCTGGTGGTCCGTCGTTGCGCCGATCGCCGGTTCACCGAGGGTTGGATCGCCGGCTATGCGACGCACCTCTTTTGCGACGAGATCAACGCCCATCTCAATCCGGGGCGGATCTATCTGTGGTGGCCGTTCCGGCGCTATCGGTTGCACACCGGCCCCACGGGCCTACACGGCAGCCTGAATGATTTCTCGCCCCTTTCGATGCTGGTCGAGGGGGCCATGACGGCGCTGGCGCTGGCGGCGCTGCTGCGGCGTCGCGGCCGGGCCGCCGACCGAACACGAACGTAAGCGCCCCCCGGCGGGCGGGAAAGGCAGGGGCCATGCGCGCAGTGGATATCATCGCTAAAAAGCGAGACGGCGAGGAGCTGACCCGGGAAGAGCTCGCGTTCATGGTGCAGGGCTATGCCCGCGACGAGATCCCCGACTATCAGATGTCCGCCTGGGCCATGGCGGTGCTCTTGAAGGACATGACCGCGCGCGAGACGGCGGACCTGACGCTGGAGATGGTGGCCTCGGGCGAGACGCTCGATCTGCACGGGGTGGCGCCCATCCTGGTGGACAAGCACTCGACCGGCGGCGTGGGCGACAAGACGACGCTGGTGGTGGCGCCGCTGGTGGCCGCCACGGGCCTGCCGGTGGCCAAGATGTCTGGACGGGGCCTGGGATTCACTGGCGGCACGCTGGACAAGCTCGAGTCGATCCCGGGCTTCCGAACCGAGCTCAGCCTCGACGCATTCATGGACTGCCTGCGCGCCTGCGGTGTGGTGGTGGCGGGGCAGACCGCCGACCTGGTGCCGGCCGACGGCAAGCTCTACGCCTTGCGCGATGTGACGGCCACCGTGCCGAGCCTGCCCCTGATCGCCAGCTCGATCATGAGCAAAAAGATCGCCGGCGGCGCCGATGCGATTGTGCTGGACGTCAAGGTGGGGCGTGGCGCGCTGATGGAGACCCTCGAAGAGGCACGGGCGCTCGCCGAACGGATGATGCAGATCGGGCGCGCTGTAGGCCGGCGGGTGACGGCCGTTCTCTCGGATATGAGCCAGCCCCTGGGCCAGGCGGTGGGCAATGCGCTGGAGGTGGCCGAGGCGATCGAGGCGCTGCGCGGCGGCGGGCCTGAGGACCTGCGCGAGCACTGCCTGGGGATCGCGGCCGAGATGTTGCTGCTGGGCGGCAAGGCCCAGACCCGCGCCGAGGCGCTGGAACAACTCGTCGAGGTGCTCGAGAGCGGCCAGGCGCTGGAGCGTTTTTGCGCCTGGATCGCGGCCCAGGGCGGCGACCCTCATGTGGCGCATGATCCGACGCTGCTTCCCAGAGCGCCTGTCATCGTGGCCGTGCCCTCGCCCCAGACGGGCTATATCGAGCGCATCGACGCCCGCGAGGTGGGGTTGGTCTCGGTGGCGATGGGCGCCGGGCGCGAGCGCAAGGGCGAGCGCATCGACCCCGCCGTGGGCATCATGCTGGGACCCAAGGTGGGCGAGTGGGTGGAGCGCGGCGCGCCGCTGCTGACCCTCCACGCGTCGGATCGACCCTCGCTGGAGACAGCGCGTGAACGCCTGCTGAGGGCCTACGCCTGGTCGGCCGAGGAGGTTCTGCCTCCGGCGCCATTTCATGATATCCTGCGCTAGCAGGCCCGACGCGCGACGCCCGGGGCTTCTGTTTGCCCTCCGGCCGGATGCGTGCCATAATCGACGCATCTGTCCTCATCCCCCGATCGGAGGTCGTTTTGGCCTTTGTCCACAGCCTGCGGCGCGCGCCTCTGTTCGAGTCACTGCGGGACCGCGACTTTCGCTGGTTCTGGATGGGCCGGCTGGCGAGTTCGGCCACCATGCAGATGGGGGGCGTGGCGCAGGGCTGGCTCGCCTATGAGCTCACGGGCTCGGCGCTGGCCTTGGGATCCGTGGCCGCGAGTCGCAGCCTGGCGCGTCTGCTCCTCTCGCTGTATGCGGGCGCCCTGGCCGACCGCATCGAGAAGCGCACGCTCCTGATCATCACGCGTGCTGGCATGCTCTGCCTGGCCCTGGTGCTCGCCCTCCTGATCTTCACGGGCGCCCTTCGTTTGTGGCATCTGGTGGCCTATTCGTTTCTGGGCGGCGTGGTCAGCTCGTTCATGATGCCCGCCCAAAAGGCCTTCCTCGCCCAGCTCGTCGACCGCGACACCTTGCTGAACGCGGTCTCGCTCACCTCGGTGGGCATGGGCCTGATGGGCATCTTCGGGGCCGCCCTGGCGGGCTATCTCATCGCCTGGCTAGGGGCCCAGAGCGTCTATTTCCTGATCGCGGCCCTGTATGCCTGGGCGCTCTATACCCTCACCCAGTTGCCCGAAGCTGGCGAGGGCAATGGCAGCTCCCGATCGGTCTGGAGTGATCTCCGTGAGGGTGTCAGCTATCTGAAGCTCGAACCGGTGATCCTGCCGCTCTTGGGCATCGCCGTGGTCCGAGCGGTACTGGGTTGGTCGTATCGCACGCTGATGCCGGTCTATGCCGATGAGGTGCTGCACTTCGATGCCCGGGGCCTGGGGATTCTGTCGGCCGCGCCCAACGTGGGTTCGCTGATCGCCTCGCTGGTGCTGGCCTCGCTGGGGGGTTTCCATGGCAAGGGCAGAATCCTCTTGCTGAGCGGCATCACCATGGGTCTGGCGCTGATTGGCTTTAGCAATACGCCGCACGTCGCGCTGGTCATGCTCTTGCTGGGGGTTGTGGGCGCGGCGCGCAACGCGACCATGATCACCAATCAGACGCTCATTCAGATCAACGCTGCAGATGTTTATCGTGGCCGTGTCATGTCGATGTACATGATGGCCATGGGGCTCATGCCTCTGGGCACAGTGTCGGCTGGAGCCTTGGCCGATGCCTTCAGTGTGCCTCTGGCTATCTCGGCGCAAGGCGCCCTGATGGCTGGCGTTTTCATCTGGTTCTGGTTCTCGCGATCCAGACTGCGGAACCTGGCCTGAACTGGCCCTGGCCGGGCGACGATCCGAGCCAGGTCCTATGCAGGGCTGCCGCACGATGGGATGGACTGAGCTGGCCCAGATCGAGGGCGATCATCACTTGAGGTGAGGAAACATGGCCGCGATCCGCGTTGCGACGCGTCGCAATCCCTTTGAGGCGCTGGCGAATACACACTTTCGCTGGTTCTGGCTGGGAAGATTGGCCAGCTCGGCCACGATGGAGATGGGCATGGTCGCCCAAGGGTGGCTGGCCTACGAGCTGACCGGCTCTGCGCTGGCGCTGGGCCTGGTCACCGCAGGACGCAGCGTCGCGCGCTTGGTCTTCTCTCTCTATGGTGGCGCCCTGGCCGATCGCATCGAAAAGCGTGACCTGCTGGTCTGGACCCGCGCGGCCATGCTGGTGAATCCTCTGATTCTGGCCTTTCTGATCCTTTCGGGCTGGCTGCAGGTCTGGCATTTGGTGGCCTATTCGGTCCTCTCGGGGATCATTAGCAGTGTCATGATGCCCGCGCAGTCGGCCTATCTCTCCCAGTTGGTGGACCGCAAGACGCTGATGAACGCCGTCTCGCTGACCTCGGTGGGTCAGGGGCTGATGGGCATCTTTGGCGCCATGCTGGCGGGCTACACGATCGAGCTGCTGGGCGTTGAGACGGTCTACTTTGTCATTGCAGGGCTGTATACGGGCGCTCTGCTCGCCATCATCCAGCTACCGGCCACCGGCGTCGAGAGCGACCGAAGCCGCTCGCTCTGGGAGGATCTGAGCGGCGGCGTGGCCTACCTCAAGGTCTCGCCCATCATGGGGCTGCTGCTGCTCATCGCGCTGGCGCGGGTGTTGTTCGGATGGTCCTACCGCTCGCTGATGCCGGTCTACGTGGAGGAGGTGCTGGGCCTGGATGCCCGCATGCTGGGCATCCTCTCGGCGGCGCCCGGCGTCGGGTCGCTCGCCTCCTCGCTGGTGTTGGCCTCGCTGGGCGACTTTCAGGGCAAGGCTCGCTTACTGATCGCCTCGAGCCTGGTCATGGGCGTGTGTCTGGTCATCTTTGTGAATACATCCAGCTTTGCGCTGGTGCTGGTCTCGTTGGGTGTGATCGGCGTGGCCCGCAATGTGGGCATGGTGGCCAACCAGACGCTAATCCAGCTCACCTCGGACGATGCCTACCGCGGGCGCATGACGTCCCTCTACATGACGATCCTGGGCCTCATGCCGCTGGGCACCATCCCGGCCGGGGCCATCGCCGACGCCATGGGCGTGCCCTTTACACTCACAGTCTACGGCATCGCGCTCGTAGTCGTGATGGTGTGGCTCGGCCTCCGCACTCGCGGGCGCCCCCTGACCTGAGACTCTCCAGCGCAGAAAGGGTCTGTCAACATGACGACTCATGTTTTGAGCGTGCGCGGCGCGCAGACGCTGCTCGATGGCCAGCCCTTTCTGGCGCTCGGGCTGCGTTGCTCCAATGCCTTGATCAGCGACGAGACGGTGGACAACTTGATCACCCGTCTGGATGTTTTCGCCTCCTATGGGCTGAACTGCTTCAGCGTCTATCTCATGGGCTCGCGCTTTGGGGATGTGCGCGGCTATCGCGAGGATGGCGCCCTGGATCCGCTCTACGCCCTCAGGCTGGGCCGCCTGATTCGCGCCGCCGACGCGCGCGCCATGGTCGTGCTGGCGGGCTGCCTCTACTGGGGCGCCTCGCGCGCCAAGCGGGAGGGCTGGACCCAGCGCGAGGCCGAGCGGGCCGTGCAAGATACGGCCCGTTGGCTGGCGGCGCGCGACTATCGCAACACCTTTCTCGACCCCGACAACGAGGGCATGGCCCAGGCTCAGGCCGGATTTGACAATCGCGCCCTGGTCCAGGCCGCCAAAGACGCCGCGCCAGGCGTGCTGGTGGCGATCAACTGCAAGGGCGACCCGCCGCCCGAGGCCGACCTGGCGATCCACTTCGCGAATCCGGTGCCTGACCGCCCCTACATCGAGAGCGAGGGCTCGCCGCGCAACGCCCCTGGTGGATACTGGGGAAGCTATAGCAAACGTGAAGGGTTCTACGGTTATGTCAATGTGGGCGTGTACACGCCCGAGATGATCGCCGACCAGTGCGAGGCCACGCGCGCGCATCTAGCGCGGGGGCATGGCTACCTGCTCGCCTCCACCTGGCTTCAGGCCGCCCCACCTCAGGGGCCGAATCAGCGCCCCGGCGGCCTGGGCACGGCGGAGGATCCGGGCGTGCGCTGGTGGCTCGAGTACGTGCAGCAGTTGGTGTCTGAGATATCGGATCCTGGCGCTGCGTGTTCAGATTCGCCCCCCTGATTTCTCGCAAGGAGCAAAAGAAGCATGACCCCTATGCGCCTCGGCATCATCGGCCCCAGCCTGATCTGGAAGTACAGCCATGAACCGGCCCTGGCCAAGCTGGAGCAGACGTTCAAGATCGCGGCCTTTTGCGCGCGCAGCGAGCGGCTCCAGGAGGAGATCGCGGCGCGCTATCCGGGCGCACCCTTTGTCACCGACTATGAGGCCTTTGTGACCCGGCGAGATATCGACGCGGTGGTGGTGTTGACGCCCCTGCCGCTCAACGGGCCGGTGGCCCTGGCCGCGCTGCGCGCCCGCAAACATGTGTTTCTGGAAAAGCCCATGGCGCGCTCTCTCGAGGAGGGAGAGGCCGTGCGGCAGGCCGCCGAGCGGGCCGGGGTGCGCCTGGCCGTGCTCGAGCAGTCTGCCTACGATCCGCGTTGGCGCGACCTGCGCCAGCTCATCCGCGCCGGCGAGATCGGGCGGTTGGTGAGCTATGAGTGGATCAGCCATTCGCGCTCCGATCCGGATGCGCCGAACCAGGGCCGCTACAGCGGCACGAGCTGGCGCATCGAGGCCGATTTCCCGCTGGGGACGCTCTTCGACGGCGGGCACCATCAGATCGCTGCCCTGTGCACCCTGTTCGGCAAGCCCCTGACGCTCTACGCCTCGGGCGTGCATCTGCGGCCCGAATACGGGCGCTACGATCAGGTGTTCGTGCATTTCAGCCACCGCAATGAGGTGCGGGGCATCCTGAGCCACGCCAGCGCCCTGCCCCGCGCACGCACGGGCTTTGTGGTGCGCGGCACCGAGGGGCTCATCGCGGTGGAGCGGGAGCATCTGACCATCGAAAAGGCGGATGGCACGACGCGCCAGGTGCCGCGCTCCAGGGCCAGCTCGCACGAGGCCCTGTGGCGCGCGCTGGCCGAGGCGATCGAGGCCGGGCGGCCGTTCGACTATACGCCCGACGACGCCTTTCGCGACCTGACGATCCTGCTGGCCATCGAGCGCTCCATCGAGCGTGACCGTGTGATCGAGCTGGAGACGAGCTAGCCGGCCCCGGGGCCAGAAGGTGAGTGCGCTTCGAGGGTGGCGACGCACAGCTCATAGCGAGGCGGCTCGCCCGTCATCATGAGCCGGCGATGCACGCATACGGGGAAGGGCAGCCCGCAGCGTTGATAGAAGCGCCTCACGTGGCTCCCGTAGCGCTCCTGCTGGCGTCGACTGAGGGCTAATCGTCTGTCGTCCCAAAGCGGGATCCAGCCCTGGTGGGCATAGCTCCAGTCGAGGATGTGATGGAGCACCAGATGCCCACACGGCCTCTCCGGCGCCGCCTCGCTCAAGCGGGGCGGCGCCTGCCCGGGCACGTAGAACGCGAACTTGTAGTAGCGATCGGTATCGCCGTCGGCCAGCAGGGCGGCGTGTCCTTTGAGGGCAGCGAAGCGCGGAATCCAGATCAAGCCGGTGACGGTATCATATAGCCCTGCGTGAGTGTAGCCGCCATCATAGGCCTGCCCGGCGTATGCTGGCAGAATCTGTCCCAGCAGCTCGGGGTCGCGGCGCACCCAGGGACGCAGCGCCCTGGCAGCCGCCCGCTCTACCCGGCGGTCCGGATCGGCGAGCGCCGTCACGAGCAGCGACACCACCCGCGGGTCATCGAGGAGCGCCTGGGTTCCGCCGCGCCCCTTGGGCGCGATGCGACCCAACGCCGCCCGCCTCACCCCTGAGCGGGGATCGGCCAGGTCTCGGCGCAACGACTCCAGATGCTCGTCGTGCTGCGACGCGTTCACCTCGCATGAGCCTCCCTCAGCCAAGTTCGCCTGCCTCTCCATCTTGCCCTGCCCTCATTGGCCTGTCAATCCCGCTTTGGTCCAATGCGCTGGCGTTCATGCCTTGACAGCTCAAGGACGGGCCCTAGAATGAGCGCGACGGAAAAAGCCCGCCCTCACGATCGGAGTCGCCCATGCGAATTCGACCCCTTGACTCTTCCCGCAGGCGCGATGTGCGCGCCTTTGTGCGGCTGCCCTTTGCGCTCTATCGCCACTGCCCCCAGTGGGTGCCGCCGCTGGTCTCGGACGTGAGGGCCGGGCTGGACCCGCGCAAGCACCCCTTCTATCAGCACTCGCAAGCCGCCTTTTTCCTGGCTGAGAGCGATGGCCAGACGGTAGGGCGCATCGGTGTGCTGGACAACCGGCGCTACAATGACTATCACGGTACCCGTGCGGCGTTCTTCCACTGGTTCGATTGTGTGGATGATCAGGCGGTGGCGCGCGCGCTGTTCGAGCGAGCCTGCGACTGGGCGCGCGGGCGGGGCCTCGAGGTGATGTTGGGGCCCAAGGGCCTGCTTCGTTCGGACGGCATGGGCATCCTGGTGGAGGGCTTCCAGCATCGGCCGGCCATGGGCATCCCGTACAACCACCCCTATTATGCCCGGCTGGTCGAGGGCGCCGGATTCGAGAAGGAGATCGACTACCTCTCCGGGCTGCTGCACGGCGACTATCGCCTGCCGCAGCGCTTTTTCGACATCGCCGAGCGGGTCAAGGAGCGGCGGGGCTTTGCCATCAAGAGCTTCAAGAACAAGCGTGAGATGCGGGCTTGGGGCTATCGGATCAAGGACGTGAACAACGCCGCCTTTCCCGAGGTGTGGGGGTTCTACCCCATGGGTGATGACGATATCGAGCGATCCATTCAGCAGCTCAGTTTCATCGCCGACCCGCGTCTGATCAAGCTGGTGCTCAAGGGGGATGACGTGATCGGCTTTCTGCTGGTCTATCCGGACCTGTCCGACGGCCTGCAGCGGGCGAAGGGCCGTCTGTGGCCTTTCGGTTGGTGGCACATCCTGCGCGAGCGCAAGCGCACCCGCTGGCTCAACATCAACGGCCTGGGGCTGCTGCCCGAATACCAGGGGCTGGGAGCCAACGCGGTGCTCTACACCGAGATGCAGAAGAGCGTGGTCGCGCGTGGGGCCGACTATGCCGACGTGGCCCAGGTGGCCGAGACCAACCTCAAGAGTATGGGCGAGATGCAGGCTATCGGCGTCGAGTGGTACAAACGCCACCGCATCTACCGCCGCGAGCTCAGTGCTACAACCGCATTTGGCATAAGGTGATCGGATGTTGGTAGGGGGCCCATTGTGAAGGCAACGAAATCATCACGCCATTCTTCTCGTTCTTCTGCTTCCATGGTGCCCCTCGGCACTGCATGTTGCTGTCATGATCTCCGAGTGGGCATCTCTGAAGACTGCGGTTGTAGTACTGATTCGCGAGAGGAGAGATTCCGTCTGAAGCATACCAAGCAGGCCCACATATCGTAGGGCTTTCAGGTATCCAGGGTGCTATGAAGCCAGATCGATGGTCTTGCGTGGCTGGTTCAAGATTGCTCCCTAATCAGGCGCTTGGTGTACCTGTCCTGAATAGTACAGGTCTGGTGTACCAGGGACACTATCAGACCCCCACCCCCACCAGGTCCCGTGCCCATGGAGGGTGGCCAGATCGCCTGTGCCGTCGAGGATCACCCATGTCCCCTGCATCCCGACCTCCTCGTCGAGGCCCTTACCGACAAAACGGATCTCCAGGGTGCCTTCTCCCAGACAAGTGCCTGTGGATTCGTCCCATACCTCGCCGGAAAACCAGACCGTATATTTGGCGAATACAGAGCCCGAGGAATGAAACACCATGTCTCCAGCATCACACACAGTTCCCTCGAAGCCTCCTGTCCAAGTCCCACAGTCTGCAAAGCTGAGGAAGTAGTTGCCGTCGGCCCACTTTTCATCAAAGAACGGCTCACCTTGGTAGTCCCATTCTCCCCCCAGGTCTATGTATGGCTTTGTTGCGTACGCAGGTACCGAAAGCGCGGTCAATAGAGCAACCACCAGCACTGCGATCAGAAGCAATGACCTCTTCTTCACTTTTCCATCTTCTTTCTCTTGACTCTCAGCAAATGACATCTCGGATAGGCCCAATGACCCGAATCATCGCCTCCTCTCTTCCAGACTCTCCTCGCCTGGGGCTTCCCCAACTCATCCAGGAGGCGCGTCCGAATTGAAGCAATCAATCGCGATCTTCCAGGAACCATCAGCCTGTTTCTCCAATATAGTCAGAAATTTGCCAATAAACTCGATAGTGTCTCCCCCTCCCTTGGGTGTCATCTTGAACCCGCCAACGCCGTGAGAATAAGCCCGATCGCCAAGTACCCGAACTTCGTCAGGATTGATGGTCATCTCGTAGTCATTCTGATCCATTCCCGGCTGATTCGCTGTCCGAATCTGCTCCTTCCCGATGTTGCGCGGTGCGCCCGGTGGCATCTGTATCCCATCATCAGTCCACAAGTCAAGCCAGCGCTCCATATCGCCAGCACGCCATGCGCCAGCATACTCGTTCCACAGCTGGTAGATTTGGGCCACATCGATGTTTTTAGTTCTTTCCACCATTCTTTTCCTTTCTTCAATCGCTCCTCCCGCCTCCATCGGCGAGAGAGCCAGACCAATTGCGCGTAACCCGAGTCCGATTTATAATGCCGGTCACAAGTCGGACTTCAATCCGGTATCACTCTACACGATAGGCGTCCACTTTTCGTCCACTCCGCGGGGCAATGCTGTCTCGTCATACCCAAAACCGCGAGGTGCCTGGGAGACTAGAGCTCTGCATCGGGGATGAGACACATGGCTGCGCGACGCCTTTGGCTTCTGGGCCCGGCCCGCGTCGACCAAAGCCAAGACACCCAGAGCAAAGAGGGGGAAAGCGAAGCCGGGCAGGGTGATGCCGGCGAGCTACCGCGCTTCCGCTCGCGGCGCACCGTGGCACTGCTCGGCTATCTCGCCGCCGAGCGGCGTGCCATCGCGCGCGACCTCTTGGCGGCGCTGTTCTGGCCCGACGAGGTGCCCTCCAAGGCGCGCGGCAATCTGCGCCGCGAGCTGCACAACCTGGCCCAGATTTTGCCCGCCTGCTGGGAACTGGACCGCCAGGCGGTGGCTTTTGTCCCCTCAGCCGCCACGACTGTTGACCTGTACACGTTGCTGGGACTGGAAGCGGAAGAACGCTGGGGGGAAGCGGCCGAGCTGCTGGGCGGTGAGTTCCTGGAAGGCACGTGCCTGCGGGACAATCTGGAGTTTGAGAACTGGCTGCTGGGCGAGCGGGAACGCTGGCGGGCGCGCACCGAAGCGATCCTGACCCACGTCATCGAGGGACACATGCGGCGCGGCCGATACACCGACGCCCTGCGCTATGCCCGGCGCCTGCTGCAACTCACCCCCTGGAACGAAGAGACCCACACGCAGGTGATGCGGCTGCTGGCCTGGACGGGCCAACGCGCAGCCGCCTTGCGGCAGTACGAGAGCTGCAAGCAAACGCTGTGGGAGGAGCTGGGCGTCCGGCCGTCCGAGGAGACGACCGCTCTCTGTCAGCGAATCCGGGCGGGGAAACTGGACTCCCCACCCCAACTTCCCGCCTTTCTCACCGAAGAGGGGGCGAGACGCGAGGTTGTGCAGCCCCTCTTTGTCGCACGCGAGCGCGAGCTGGCGCGACTGGAGGAGTTCCTCAAGGCAGCGCTGGCTGGACGGGGTGGGGTAGTCTTTATCACCGGTGGTCCCGGGCACGGCAAAACGGCGCTGCTGGGCGCCTTCGCCCGGCGGGCGATGGAGGAGTTTCCCAACCTGCTGGTTGCCAGCGGCAACTGCGAAGCCTACTCCGGCGTGGGAGACCCCTATCTGCCTTTCCGTGACGTGATGGGGATGCTCACCGGGGATGTGGAAGCCAGGTGGGACGCAGGCGCCATCACCCGCGATCATGCCCGGCGTCTTTGGGCTGCCTTGCCCCTCGTGGTCCAGGCGCTGTTGGAGCACGATCCCCGTCTGGTGGATATCCTTGTGCCGGGTGCGGCGCTTTTGTCCCGCGCGATGGCCGCCGACGGGGCCGCTCCCTGGCTTCCGAGCTTGAGGGAACACGTCAAACGTCAGGGGACAAGTCTGCAGGACGTGGAACAGAGCCACCTCTTCCAGCAGCTGACGGATGTGCTGCGCACTGTAGCCCAGGAACAGCCGCTTTTGCTGATCCTGGACGACATGCAATGGGCGGATGCAGCGTCCATCGGCCTCTTGTTCCACCTGGGGCGGCGGCTCGCGGACGCGCACAGCAGGGTCTTGATCGCCTGCGCCTACCGCCCGGAGGAGGTGGCCTTGGGGCGCGCTGGCGACCGCCATCCTCTGGCGAAACCCCTGAGCGAGCTCAAGCGGACCTTCGGCGATGTGTGGGTTGATCTGGGTCGGGGTGAAGGCGCGGAGGGGCGCAGCTTCGTGGACGCGCTTCTGGACGCCCAGCCCAATCGGTTGGCGGAGGGATTCCGAGACGCCTTGTTCCACCGCACTGAGGGCCATCCCCTGTTCACCGTCGAGCTGCTGCGGGCGATGCACGAGCGGGGCCATCTGCTCCAGGATGAGGATGGGCGCTGGATGGTGGGACCGACATTGGACTGGGATCTGCTCCCTGCACGAGTGGAGGCGGTGATCGCGGAGCGCATCGACCGGCTTGATCCGGAACTGCAGGAGCTTCTCACCGTTGCCAGTGTGGAGGGGCAGGTGTTCACAGCCCAGGTTGTGGCCAAGACGCTAACGATAGACGATAGGACGACGCTGCGCCGTCTTTCCCAGGAGTTGGCGAGGCGGCACATGTTGGTGAGAGAACAGGAGGAGGTGCAGACCATCCGGGGACGGCTGGCCCGCTACCGGTTTGGCCACGTCCTCTTTACGGACTATCTCTATGAGCGGCTGAGCGCTGGGGAACGGCGATTGTTGCACGGGGATGTCGCCGCTGCGCTGGAGGAGCTTTACGAAGGACAACTGGACGAGATGGCCGTGCAGCTGGCCCGCCACTTTCACCAAGCTGGCGACTACGGCCGCGCGTTCCGGTACTTCAATCTGGCTGCGGAGCGGGCTGCGCGCTTGTACACGCACGACGAAGCAGTCACGCTCTACGGATGGGCCATCAAGTTGGCTGACAGGATCTCCCTGGATGTCGCCTCACTGGCCAAGCTGCACCGCGGGCGCGGCCTGGCCTATGAAAGGCTGGGAGCGTTCGAGCGGGCCCGTGCCGATCACGAAGCGACCCTGCAGATTGCCCGCGCTGCTGGAGAATCTCAAGTAGAGTGGCGCGCCCTCCTCGATCTGGGAAAATTATGGCGCTCTCGCGATTATGACCAAGCCCGTGACTGTTTTGAGCATGCATTGGCACTGGCCCGTCGGACGGACGATCCGGCGGTTCTGGCGGACAGTCTCAACTGGATGGGCAATTGGTACGCGAATGACGAAAGCCCCAAAAGAGCAGGGGAGTGTCACCAGGAGGCCCTGAATATCCTGCAGGATCTCGGGGACCAGTGGGAGCTGGCGAACACCCTGGACCTGTTGGGAATCGCTAGTTTTCTGGCTGGTGATCTTGGCGCCAGTACCGGGCACTATGATCGGGCTATCGCGCTCTTTCGCGAGTTGGATGACCGTCCCAGGCTTGCTTCCAGCCTGACGGGTCGAGCAGGCACAGTTTCGAACCTGGTCTTCCTGGCGTCTGTCCCGCCTACCGTACCCCGTGATCCCACCCTCGATTTTCATGAGGCTCTTCGAATCGCAAGGGAGATTGACTCGGCCTCAGACGAAGCCTGGGTGGATTTGTCATTGGGCATTCTGCACACTGTGCACGGCCAATACGGGCGCGCCGTGAAGGCCATACAAAGCGGGTTGCGGATCGCCTCCGAGATCGGACATCGGGAGTACATAGTGGGCAATCGCTTCGCCCTGGGAATATTGTTCTCAGAGTTGTTCGCCTCCGATCAGGCCCGGGAGCAATCCAAAGAAGCGCTGGTCCTGGCTCGAGACTTGCGTGCGCCAGTATTGATTCATCTTGCAGGTGGCGCACTTGCTGGGACCTACTTGATGCTGGACGACCTCGAGTCAGCCCAGGCCTGCATGGAGATAGTGATCTCATCCCAGACCCCCATGGATGCCTTGGGCAAGCGCTACTGCTGGGTACGGCGGGCAGAGTTGGCGCTTGCGTTGGGTGACCCAGCTCTAGCGTTGGACATCACCGACCGTTTGATTGCTTCTGCCCCTGGCATGTCACCCGGACGCGTGATCACCTACCTGTGGAAGCTGAAAGCGGAAGCGTTGGCTCCTATGGGGCGTGCGGAAGAAGCAGCCTCCCTCTTGCGCGTCGCGATGGAAAACGCGAGGGCAACAAAAGAGCGTTTCCTGCTGTGGCGCATACATGCCAGCCTGGGGCGAGTTCACAGCGCGATGAACCACCATCTTGAGGCCCAGGAGGAGTTCTCGACGGCACGTGACCTCATCGAGGAGTTGGCCGCAACGATCCCCGACGAGGCGTTGAGGGACGGCTTCCTGCAAGGCGCGTGCAACACATTTGATTGTGGTTAGGGTAGGGGCCACGAGATCCGCAGAACGCGGATGACAGACAGTACACCGTATGCACCCCGCGGATGTGCCTTTGGGTGGATTCGGGCCACGCGCGTCTGTGCGATAATGGGGCAGATGCGGGGATGCGGTCCCCACAAAGGCGCCAGGGGCTCCAACGCCCCGAGTATGGCCCGCAAGTCCGCGCTAGCGCGCACCCGGAGTTGCCAAGATGAGAGACGAGCCCTTCCAGATAGCCGATGAGCCCCAGGCGCAGCCTTTCCTGTACGAGATCCGCGTCCGGGGCAAGCTGTCCAACGAGCGCTGGACGGCGTGGTTCGACGACCTGACCCTCAGCATACACGGTGACGAGTCGGTCCTGCGCGGCGTGCTGCGCGATCACGCCGCGCTGTATGGCCTGCTGGGTCGCCTGCGCGACCTGGCCGTGCCGCTCCTCTCGGTGCGGGTGCTCGACGCCCGCGCACAACACAAGCTTTACCGCCAGAGCCGCCGCTACGACCTGTTCATGACCCTCATGCTGGCGACGATCTATCTCACCCTGGTGGGCGGGCTGGCCACCATAACCGTGTTTGTCGCGCCCATCATCCACGTGGGCCTGGCCCTGGCCCTGTTGTTCGCCCTGCTGGGCGGACTGGCCCATGGCTTCTGGGCCTGGAGCGGCCAGCCCGCCTGGCGCTGGCTCGGCTACGGCCTGTGGCCCATCGCCGCGCTGACCTTTCTGATCTACGTGGCCGTCACAGACCTGCTCCCCACCGCGCTGGCCATCGCGATGATCCTCTTTTTCCTGAGCGGCGGCCTTCTCTATCTGCTGTACGCTCTCCGCAGGCGCACGGATGGGATCAAGAGCGCCTTGATCGATTGGGAGGCGCTGCGCGCCCGCCGCCGCGCCGGGGGGGAACAGACAGACGAGGTCTCGGGGGAGGAGCGAGCATAGGCCCATGCCCAGCACGAGCCTGCTGGAAACCAAAATCGAGGCGCCGCGGCTCAGGCCCAATCTGGTTGCCCGACCCCATCTGACCGCGCACCTGCACGAGGGCCTGCGTGCGGGCCTACGCCTGACGCTGGTCTCGGCGCCGGCTGGCTTTGGCAAGACGACCCTACTGGCCGAATGGCTCGGCGCTGGGCCAGATACCAACGCCATCGCCCGGCCGGTGGCCTGGCTGACCCTGGATGCGGGCGACGATGATCCGGCGCGTTTTTTGCGCTACGTGACCGCCGCGGTGGCCCAGGCCGATGCGTCGTTGGCGGCGCGCCTGCCCCAGCCGCGCGCCGACCTCGACCCACAGGCCCAGACCATCGCCTTGATCAACGTCCTGGCGACGGCCGGATCAGGCCTGGTGCTGGCACTGGACGACTATCACACCATCGGCGACCTGGGCGTGCATGATTTGGTGGCCTTGCTGCTGGAGCAGGGGCCAGCCAATCTTCACGTCGCCATCGGCACGCGCGAGGATCCGCCCCTGCCCCTGGCGCGCCTGCGCGCCCGCGGCCAAATGATCGAGATCCGCGAGGCGAGCCTGCGATTTGCCTGGTCGGAGGCCGAGGCATTCCTGAACCGAACCATGGCGCTGAATCTCTCGGGTGAGGAGGCGGCCGCCCTGGCGGCCCGCACGGAGGGTTGGATCACAGGGCTGCAACTGGCGGGGGTGGCCCTGCGCCAGCAAGGCAACGCGTCACGCTTTGTGGAGGCCTTTGCAGGCGATGACCGCTATATCGTGGACTATCTCATGACCGAGGTGCTGGAGCGCGTGCCCGAGCCGCTGCGCGAGTTTCTGCGGCGCACATCGGTGCTCGAGCGGCTCTGCGCCCCGCTCTGCAATGCCCTCACCGGAGGCGATGAGGCTCAGAGTATGCTCGAGCATCTGGAGAACGCCAACCTGTTCCTGATCCCCCTGGATAGCCGCCGCGAGTGGTATCGCTATCACAGCCTGTTTGCCGAGGTGCTGCGTCTGACGTTGACCGACGCCGAGCGGGCCGAGCTGCATCAGGCGGCGGCCACCTGGTACGCCGCGCATGAGTTGGGCTCTTTTTCGGCCCATCACGCGCGCCTGGCCGAAAGGCTGGCAGCCGGCCAGGGGGCCGTCGCGCCGATCCGCGTCGCCCAACCGCTGGTCGAGCCGCTCAGCGAGCGCGAGCTAGAGGTGCTGCAGCTTATCGCCGCGGGCTACTCGAACGCCGAGATCGCCCGCCAGCTCTACATCGCCCTGGGAACGGTGAAGCGCCACATCAACAACATCTATGGCAAGCTCGACGTGCGCAGTCGCACTCAGGCCGTGGCCAAAGCGCGCGACCTGGGGCTGGTGGGATAGGCGGCAGCAGGGCGCTAGCCGCTTTCCTCGCCACGCAACTCCCACTCATAGCGGCGCAGCACCGACAACTCGCGCGGGAGATGGATCTCCCAGGGCTGCCAGTTGATCCACTCGCCGCTGAGATAGCCGCTGTAGCCCGCCTCGAGCGCCAGGGCGAGCGCGCGCTTGTGATCGATCTCGCCCTCGCCCATGGGGCGCAGCTCGGAGCTGCCCGCCGCGGCGAGGCCGTCGTGGACGTGCAT
>JAFGLK010000157.1 GCA_016928125.1 Anaerolineae bacterium | reverse complement strand
TAGCCCTTCATCTCGGCGCCGATGCGCAGCATCTTCTGGATGCCCAAGGCCAGGGTCCAGATCTCGCGGTTCCCTGAGCTGATAATCAGCGGCCACTGGTAGTCGTTCCAGTAGCGCACGAACTCAAAGATGATCAACACGGTGAGGGTGGGCTTGAGCATGGGCAGGTAGACGTCCTTCAGACATTGCAGCGTGGTGGCGCCATCCACCCGAGCGGCCTCCTCAAAGTCGTCGGGGATGGAGCGAAAGGTCTGCCGAAAGAGAAAGATCTGGTAGACGTTCACCCAGCCGGTGACGAGCAGCGCGGGCCAGGAGTCGATCAGGCCGTGCCCGCCCACGCCAGCCATGTTGTTGCCGCCCGCGCCCGGAAAGCGAGCCAGCATGATGTAGGTGGGGATCCAGAAGACAATGCCCGGGATCATCATCGAGGTCAGCAGGTACATGAAGGCCGTCTCGCGCCCCTTGAAGCGCAGCTTGGAGAAGACATACCCCGCCAGCACGGCGATGGTGCCCGAGATCATGATGTACCACACGATGCGAAAGAGGGTGTTCAGCATCCAGCCCCAAACGTTCACCCGGGCGATAAAGTTCCTGGTGAACATGATGGCATAGTTCTCGAGATAGAGCTCGGTGGGGATGGGAAACCAGGGACGCGCATAGAACATGCTCAGATTGCAGAGCGAGCCGACTACGCCGTAGGCCATGGGGAAGGCCATGGCAGCGCTGCCGCCGATGAGGAGCGTATAGACGACGATCCGACCCAGAGATACATGCCGCTTCATCTGATCCTCCTCACTCCCGCTCCACCTGGCCGCGGCTCATGATGCGCATGTTGGTGCTGGTGAACCAGAGCAGGAGCAGGCCGGTGACCACCGACCCCGCCGCGGCGCGGCCCAAGTTCATCGACAGGAACGCGTCCTTGTAGATCTGCAGCAACAATACGTTGGTCATGTTGCGCGGGCCGCCGGAGGAGGCCACGCTGTACTGCCCGCCGGCGGTAATGAGCATCACCGTCTCAAAGATCTGAAACCCGGCGATGATGCCGGTGATGAGGATAAAGATCACCATCGGCCGCAGTAGCGGCACGGTGATGTAGCGCAGCAGCCGCCAGTAATCGGCCCCGTCCACCATGGCCGCCTCATAGATCTCGCGGTGGATGCCCTGCAGCGCCGCCAGAAAGAGCACCACCGGCGTGCCCACGCCGCGCCATACCGAGTAGATCACCACAAAGGCGCGCATCCAGTTGGGCTTCATGGTCCAGATCACGGGAGCCTGACCGAGCTGCTTGAGGATGGCGTTGAGCACGCCATCATAGGGCGAGATAAAGGCGAAAAAGACCTGGGCCGTGATGGCCGCCGAGGTGAGCGTGGGGATGTACCACAGCGCGCGATAGAGCCCCCGACCGATCACCTTCTCGTTCAGCAGCACGGCGATGAAAAAGGCCACCACCGTCTGAATGCTCAGGATGACGACGGTAAAGAGCACCGTGTTGAACAGGGTGATCGGGTAGGGAGGCTCGAGAAAGGCGCGATAGTTGCCCAACCCCACCCAGACCGGGCTGTCGTAGACGCCAGTCCATTTGGTGAAGCTGATCAGGATGTTGGCCGCCACGGGAAAGATGAAAAAGATCGAGTAGTAGGCCAGGATGGGTGTCAGGATCAGCCAGGCCTCGATCGGTTGGCGGTGACGTCGGCGCCAGCGAGCAAAGCGCTCGCGCAGCGACTCCTGGGCCAGCGCTTGGGCGGCCTCGAGCTGTCGTGTGGTCATGGCATTGCTCCTCGGTCCAGTGTACGCGGCAAACCCACGCCGAGAGCGCGCTGGTCATGGCCCCACGGCGGATCGGTGAGTGATCACCATCCGCAGATCCACACCGGGGCGGCCGCTGGCCGCCCCGGCGGGAGTTTCCGTGTCGGCCTGTGTGCGCGACGGCGCGGACCGTCGCGGCAGGCTAGGCCTCCGCGATCGCCTTCTCGGCGGCCTCCTGGGCGGCCTGCTGCAAGGGCATGATGGGATCCTCTGTGGTGAGCAGTTGCATCATCATTTCGTTGAATGCAGCCCAGACCTTGTCCGCCGCTTTGGGCCACTGGGGCATGGCGCCCACTTCTGTGTCCTTCAGGATATCGAAAAAGATCTTGTGCTGCGGGATGATCTTGGGCAGCGTGCGCTCCAGGCCCGAGTAGGTGGAGGGCGAACGACCATTGGTGCCCACGTACACGTGATCGGTCACTTCGTCGCGCTCGATGAGCTTGAGGAAGGTGATCGCCTCACGCGGGTAGTTGGTCCCGCTCAACACCAGCACGTTCACATTGCCCACCGTGCGGGAGGTCGCGGTGCCGCCCGCCGCAGGCAGGGGCAGCGGCCCGTACTGGATGCGGTCCTCGATCTTGGCCTCGCGCGCCCACTGGATGTGCCAGTTGGCCCCGATCTGGTAGGCGGTGACGCCCTGGCTGAGCTGGCTGTAGACCTGGCCCTCGTCGGGGTTGAAGGTCAGGCCCGGCGGGGTGTAGCGATTGATCTCGCGCAGGAAGGCCAGCACCGGCTCCAGCTTGGGATCATCAAAATAGGGCGTCTGGCAGTCTTCGACGCACATGGTGACGCCAGCCAGGTTGGCGTACACGTTGTAGCGCATGATGCCGCCCACCAGGAATCCGACCGGACCCTGGAGCGTGTAGCCATAGTACTCGTCCTTGCCCGCCTTGGTGATCGCGGCGCAGCGCTCGAGCAACTCCTCCCACGTGTCGGGCCATTCGTTGGGGTCGAGCCCCGCCTTTTCCACCACGATCGGGTTCGACTCAAAGGCGAATATGCCGGTGTAGGCCGAGATGCCGTAGGTCTTGCCGTCGGCGATCGAATTCACGTAGGTGCCGCGGATGAGGTTGTCCTCGATGTCGGTCAGCTCGTCATCCAACTGCAAGTAGGCGCCGATGCGCGCATGCGGCTGGATGAACGACTCACCCACGATGATGTCGGGCGCGGTGCCGCCCAACAGGCCGGTCACCAGGTTCTGGCGCAGGACCTCATCCCAGCCCATGTCTCTGTACTCGACGCTGACATCGGGCATGGTGTCGCCCATAACCTCAAAGAGCGCCTTGCGATAGGGCTCCCAGATGGCTGCGTCGGGGTTCAGGGGGCCAAAGGACCAGGCCACCAGGTTGACGGGGCCGGCGGCAGGCGCTGGCGCCGCCACCTCCTTCTCGATGACGCGCGTAACCTCTTTCTCGACCTCGACCGCCTCTTTGACGACGACGGTCTCCTTCACCACCTCCTTGACGACCTGGGTGACGACCTTCTCGACCTCGACGACCTTGGGCTGGCAGCCGGCGAGGGCGGCGGTCAGACCAGCGGCGGCGACGCCGACGCGCCGTAGGAACTGACGACGGGTGAACTCTGCCATGGTTCTCACTCCTTCACACTAGACGAACCACCGTGCTTGGCTTGCTGCTTGGGAAAGGCTAGCCACCTCGATAGTCACCTCCTTGTCTGCGCGACCGCTCAGGCGATCAGGCCGCGCATATACTCCAACGCCAGCGCCGCCTGAGTATGAACCAGCTCAATGCCGGCCGGATCGTGATGCTCGTCCACGGCCGGGTGGCAATACTCGTAACACAGATACCCCTGGTAGCCGATCTGCTTGAGGAGATTGACGAAGAAGGGATGCATATCCGGCACGGCGCTTTCGAGGGCGACGCCCTGCGACGTTCGCCGGAAATCGCCGCCGAAATGGTGATGCACCGTCAGACCCCCGATGGTCGCCGCGCCCTGGCGCAGCCACGCTTCGTCCCACTCGTCCACCGGGATATCCCAGCACAGCTTGAGCCAGGGAGAGCCCACTTCCTGCACCAGGTCGTAAGCATCCTTCCAATGGCGCGTGACGGGCTTGTGGTTCTGGAGCGCCATGACCACGCCGCACTCCTCGCCAAAGGCGGCCGCCTCTCTGAGGCCATCGCGCACCAGACGCCAGCGGGTCAGTCGGGGCACGTCGGGGTAGGCCCGCTCCCAGCCCTGGCGCGCCTCCTCATAGTGGGCGCGGCCGTCGCGCAGGGTGACGCCCGGCCACGCTGCAAAGAGGCGCACGATCGGGGCACCCAGATCGCGCGCCAGCCGGGCCTGCTCGCGCACCATCAAGAGCTGGGCTTCACGCTGTTCGGGGACGGGGCTGGAAAAGTCGTTGTTCGAGGCCAGCGCCGCGATCTCGAGGCCCAGTCTGTCGGCCTCGTTGCGGATCGCGTCGCGGGTGGGGGCATCCAGATCCATGGGGTTGGCGTGAGGACGCTTGCCGTCAAACTCGACGCCGTCATAGCCGAGAGCCTTGGCCTGGCGCAGAAACTCACGCCAGGTGAGCGCCGGGCCATCGTACCAGATGCCGAGATAGGTGATAGAATAGAGACCGACCTTCATGGGGCTTCACCCCCTTGCCAAGGCGCCGATGCCAGCAGAGCCGGTCGGATACAGCTACATTCTAGGCTATGCCCTGCATGTTTGTCAAGCGCCGATCGGCGCGCCGCCGATTTGGCGCCTGACAACCTCAGCTGGTGCCGGGTGCCGATTGACGTCCTCCTTCGGACCGGCTACACTCGGCCCCAATGAGGTCATTGCGGCTGGCGCGACGCAGCAGGAGGCGTTTGGCGATGCAGATCATCCCGGGCGTGTATCTGGTCAACGGCTTTCCCTACGGTCAGCACCAGAACGGCTATGTGGTGCGCGCTGGGGATCTCACCGTGCTGGTGGATTCGGGCGATCTGGGCAGCGATACATTTCCTCTGGTTCGTGAGAACGCCGCGCGCTGGGGGATCGATCTGGAGCAGCTCGACTATATGCTCGTCACGCACGCCCATTTTGACCACGCCAGCCATGCAGCGCGCCTCCAACGTCTTGGCGCCCGGTTGGTGGCCTCGGCCGACACGGCCGAGGCGATGGCGGCTGGCGATGATCGCTGCATCGGCTACGCCGTGCACAGCAGCTACGATTCCTGCCGGGTGGATCGTATCGTCAGCGATGGAGAGACGCTCTCGCTGGCGGGTCGGGGCGGTGGGCATCTCGATGTGCACTGTATCGCCGCCCCGGGGCACGCCAACGGCTGCCTGGTTTATCAGATGGAGTTCGAGGGCCAGCGCGCCTGGTTCGTCGGCGATGTGGTTCTGGTGGGCGAGGCGTGCGCCAGCGCCCGGCCCGGCTGGAACGGCGGGCCCGACTATGACCGCACGGCCTACCTGGAGACGTTGCGTCGCCTGGCCCATCTGCCGTGCGATCTTCTCTTCCCTGGACACGGGCCACCGGCGATAGGCGGGGGGCGTCGCATGGTCGAGATGGCTTTCACGTTGGCGATGACCGACTGGCGCTAGCTGCGCGATGTGACCGCGTCGAGTGAACACACGATCTTAGGAGGTCTCTTATGCAGGTGAATGCAGCGAATGGGATGGCGCGTATCCTCAAGGCCGAAGGCGTGGAGTGGGTCTCGACCTTCCCGGTCTGTTGTCTCAACAACGCCTTGGGCCAAGAGGGTGTGCCCATGATGATGATGCGAGACGAGCGCTACGCCGTGGGCGTCGCCGACGCCTACTCACGCGTCACGGGCGGGAAGAAGATCGGCGTGTGCACCGTCATGGGCGGCATCAACCCGGCCGGGCTGCAGATGGCCTATGGCGCCCTGGCGCAGGCCTATGAGGACTCGTCGCCGGTGTTGTGCATCTCGGATGGCGTCCCTGTCGAGCAGGGCCACGGCCGCTACGATATCACGGCCGGCTTTCGCACCGTCACCAAGTGGGTTGGGCATGTGGAGGTGCCCGAGAGAGCGCCGGAGATGATGCGCCGGGCCTTTACCGCCCTGCGGACCGGGCGTCCCGCGCCGGTGCTGGTGACCGTGCCGCGCGCCCTGGGCGCGTATGACGATGAGGCCTACTCGTATACGCCCGTCAAGGGCTGGCGCTCGGCGCCCGATCCCGACGATGTCAAGGCCGCGTTGGACCTGCTGCTGGCGGCGGAGCGGCCGCTGATCTATGTGGGCGAGGGGATCCACTATGCCGACGCTACGGCTGAGCTCGAGCAGTTCGCCGAGCTGGCCCAAATCCCAGTCCTGGCCACCCTCAAGGCCAAGAGCGCGCTTCGCGAGGACCACCCGCTCTATGTAGGCGTGCGCGGCGAGCTGGCGGCCCACTTTTTGCGCGGCTGCGATGTGGTGTTCGGCATCGGCGCGAGCCTGGGCGCCGGGCACTTCAAGCAGACCATCCCGGCGGTGGTGGAGAAGCGCATCATCCAGTGCACGAACGATCCATTCGACATCAACAATCGCTACCCCGTCGCGCAGGCCCTGGTGGGTGACTGCAAGCTGGCCCTGCAGGCTCTGATCGCCGAGGTTTCGCGTCGGGGGGGCCGCGCCAAGAACCAGGCGCTTCAGGACGAGATCGCGGCGGCCAAGCGCGACATGATGGCCAAGTATCTCCCCCTGATGGCCTCGAACGATACGCCCATCAACCCCTATCGCGTGTATGGCGACCTGATGAAGGTCCTGGATCGCAAGCGCTCGTTCGTGACCCACGATTCGGGCAACACCCGCGACCAACTCAGCACCGTGTATCAGGCCCTGATTCCACGCGGCTTTCTGGGCTGGGGGAATGTGTCCACCCTGGGCTTTGGCCTGGCCGCGGTCATGGGCGCCAAGCTGGCCCATCCCGAGTGGCAGTGCGTCAACGTCACCGGCGATGCGGGCGTCGGATACATGCTGGGCAACATGGAGGCGCTGGTGCGCCACAAGATGGGCATCACCACGATCCATGTCAACAATGGCGGCTTTGCGGGCTATGGACCGGGCTTCTGGGGTCCTGGTCATGACCCGTACACCTGCGAGGTGTGCGGCCATTCGGTGGCCGACATCTCCAAGGCGGTGGAGGCCCTGGGTTACTATGCCGAGGACGTGCGCGAACCGAATGAGATCATCCCGGCGCTGGAGCGCGCCCTGGCCGCCAACGCCAACGATCAGCCGGCCTACCTGGAGATCCTGTGCAGCCAGTACCCGGTGTTCGGCGCCTGGGTGACACGCTAGCATGCACCCCTAGCGGCGATCGCGCCAGTAGACCACATCATGCCCGAAGCGCTGGCGTCCTTGCGCGGCCGGCCCGACGATGTCGAGCTGGCCGCGCCCCATGACCTGCTCATGGCTTCCGTCCAGGCGTGGATCGACATAGCGCACGAACCAGGTCTCTAGCTGCGCCCGCAGCGCCTCGCGTACGACGCGATGGGCCGGCGAGTTGATCAGATTCTCTGCCTCTTCGGGATCATTCACCAGGTCGTAGAGCTCGTGCGGCCCGTAGGGATAGCGATGGATGTACTTGAACTCCTGGTTGCGGATCATGCGCGTCGGGCCATACTCGTCATACACGATCACATAGTCATCGGCTGCGAACGGCTCTGAGCTCAGCAATGGGGCAAAGCTGCGCCCAGGCAGCTCCTGGCCGACGGGTTGGGGCAGACCCAGGTATTGGAGGATCGTCGGCATCAGATCATAGTGGCTCAGCAACGCCTGGCAGAATGCGCCTTGGGGGACGTGCCCCGGCCGCGAGATGAGCATCGGCACCTTGACCGCCGTGTCGTACATGTTGGGCGGAAAGGTGCCGTTCCCTTTGCCATAGATGCCGTGATGCCCCATGCTCATGCCGTTGTCGCTGGTGAAAAAGACCAGCGTGTTCTCGCGCAGGCCACGCTCCTCCAGCCAATCCAGCAGGCGGCCGATGTTAAGGTCCATGGCCGTGACGGCGCTGAAATAGCCGCTCAAGATGGCACGCCGTTGAGCGGCGGTCTCGCCCACCTGATCCTCTTTGTAGAGCTGCGCGGGGTGGATCGGCCTCCTCGGCAGCGATTCGAAGGCGCAATGCTCGAAATAGTCGTCATACAGCGCAGCCGGGTGCTCCTCGCGGCCCCAGGGAGCATGTGGGGCGGTATAGTGCACATTGAGACAAAACGGCCCATCCACCTCCAGCTGGGACTGCAGGTAGCCCAAAGCGTTGTCGGTGATCAGATCGCTCACATAGCGGGGATCGGTGTAGAACTGGCCCGCCTCAGCGCCGCCTGGGGCGTGGATCATGGGCGCGTGGTAGTAGGGGCCCGAGCCCGTGGCGTGCACGTCCCAGTACGAGAAGCTCTTCTGCGGGCGCGCCGAGTCGCCCAGATGCCACTTGCCGCTCAGCCCACAGGCATAGCCCGCCTCAGCCAGGATATCGGTGTAAGCGCGCAGGCCCGCCAGATACTCGATCGGCTCGCCGCGTCCCTCGCCATCTTGCACCGTGTTGCCGGCCCGCAAAAAGTCGTGGATGCCGTGCTGCGACGGGATGCGGCCGGTGAGGATCGAGGCGCGCGCCGGTGAGCAGACCGGCGAGGCGCAGAAAAAGCTCCCAAAGCGGATGCCCGTCTGGGCCAGACGATCCAGGTTGGGCGTGCGAATCTCGGGATTCCCGGCGCAGCCCATGGCCCAGTGGCCCTGATCATCGGACAGGATGAAAACGAGATTTGGGCGGCGCGGATCGTTGCTTGCCATAGGGTTCGCCCCTCCTTCTAGAGTTCGGCCAGCGTGCGGATGTCCACCGGCTCCCCGCTGGCGATGGAGCGGTTCGCCGCCACGCCGATCAGCGTCGAAAGCGCCCCCGCGCGCGAGCCGGCGCGCTGACTGAGCGGATCAGCCGTCTCGGGTCGGAAGAGATGCTCGCGGATGCGCGCATCGGCGCCGCCGTGCTCGCCCTCGCGCTCCTCCACTGGCACCTCGTAGGGCTGACCCAGACGCGGGTAGACGTGGATCGTGGGCGCCACACCCAGCGGGTAGACGCGCCACTGGCCCTGCTCGTCTGGCCCGTGGTAGCGGTCCACCAGGTCCACCTCCAGCCGCCCCTCGCTGCCATTGAAGCCGATGCGCTGGCCCTCGCAGGGCAGGTAGGCGTTCAGCGCATAGTTCACCAGCACGCCGTTGGCGTAACGGATCACCACGGCCATCGTGTCTTCAATGTCGATCTCGCCGCTAAAGACGCAGCGATCGCGAAAGTAGCCGTCCTCGCCC
>JAFGLK010000156.1 GCA_016928125.1 Anaerolineae bacterium | reverse complement strand
GCGATCATAGGACGATCCAATAGCTCCGTGCGATAGCCCTGCGTGCCGATGCGCTCGGCAATCCAGCTTCCCGTACTGGGCATCACCTGGGTGAGGCCGCGCGCACCCGCATAGGAGAGGGCCTCGGGGTCGAAGCGGCTCTCCTGACGAATGAGCGCCAGGAACAGATAGGGGTCCAAGGCGTTGCGGTGCGCCTCGGCCACGATGAGATGGCCATAGGTGGTTGGATAGGCTAGCTGCATCAAGGCCGACGGCGGATCGCTGGCCGCGGCGCGCCTCCCCAACGAGAGTACATGGGTCGCCACCGAGATCGTGAGTGCGTGCAGGTCGCGCTCGTCGAACGCGCGCATCAGATCGAGCAGTTGCACGGGATCGTCCCTGGAGCGATCGCGAAGCGTTCGCAACGCCTCCAGCCCCTCTGCGCGCCAGCCTAGATCAAGCAAGGCGAATCCCCGGCGAGCGAGCGGATCCTGCGAGAGGTCGAGCGGGCTCTCGTCCCCAGGCTCCTGCCAGGTGCGCACCCAGGCCTCGATCTCGTCCCATGGCGAGCTCCGAATCTGAGGTCGCCCCATGTCGGACGAAACATCCGGGGCAAGCCGGGGGATCACGTCCACGGCCAGGTCGCGCGCCCGCAGCCCATAGTAGCTGTTCGGGGCAGCGGTCGCGGCCTCGTCCCAGTAGGTGTAGGCAAGGGCCTTGTCCCCTTGGGCGCGGGCTGCCAGGCCTGCCCAGCTCAGCACACGGACCCTCTCGTGAAGAGAAAGCGTCCCCTCAAGAGCGGATTCCCAGATCGACAGCGCCTGCTCACTCTGGCCGTCCGCGTAAGCCATCAGGCCTTCGCGAAAGCGCGCCTCGGCTTGCCATGCGCTGCTTGGATAATTCGCGCTCAGCAGTGCGTAGAACTCGGCAGCGCGCTCCCATTCCCGCTCCCCTTCGAGCGCCCGGCCCCCCAGCCACAGCGCCTCGGGGGCTCGGGTATGCTGGGGATAGAGACGACGGAACTCGTAGTAGATCCCGGAGGGATCGCTGTCATAGCGCTGAGCCGCCCGGGCCTTGTCCATCCACACGTCGGCGATGCGCGTATCATCCGGATATTGCCGGATCACCAGATCATAGAGCTCAAAAGCCTGTGCGTACCGCCCCAGTCGCCCATGCGTCAGTGCAAGATAGTGATAGGCCTCCACCAAAGATTCCTGGGCGTACTCCAGCACGTATCGCTCCAGCGCAACCAGGCTGGCTTGATATTCGCCTACACGATAGAGCAGCTTGCCCCGCGCCAGATCATCCAGCGCCGCAACCCCAAGGGCGTCCAGCGCCTGGAGCGCCAGATAAGCGCCGCGCTGCTCGGGATGCTCGCTCAGCACGGCGGTGTACTGCGCGATGGCCGCGTCTCTGCGGCCCAGCTCCAGGAGCACCTCGCCGCGCCGATACTTGACCAGCGCGCGGTAACTCTCCTGGTGCGCAAAGCCCAGGATGCGCTCATAGATCTCGAGGGCCTGCTCAAAACGCCCCATGCGCTTGAGCACCGCGGCCAGCTCTTCGAGAACCTCGGCCTGAAAGGCGACAGGGAGCCCGTCCAACTCGATTGCGCCAAGCTGAACCGCGGCCTCGTCGTCCCGCCCCAATGCCTGCAGAGCCTCCGCGATGCGCCACTCGACATAGGGTGCGGCCGCCCGCTCGAGCTCCAGATATTGGCTCAAGGCCTCGATGGCCGCCTCCCAGGCGCCTCGTTGCTCGTAGATGGCGGCCATCAGCGCCAGCGCCTGGGCGCGCTCTTGGGGGATCTCGATCTGATCGCTGATCGGTTCGAGCAGAGCCAGAGCCTCCGCATGACGCCTTTCAGCATCATAGGCTCGCGCCAGCGCAATCCGCAAGGCCGGCGATACGGCCTCGCCCCCCTCCGTCTCATACAGGCGGAGGGCAGTCGCATAGTCTCCGTCTGAGAGCAACGTACGCAGGTCCAGCGATGCGAGATCCAACGTTGGGGAGGCCGTGGGACTCGACTTGCGCGTGGGCGATGGGGACGGCACAGCGCTGGCCGTCGGGGTGGCCGTGGTATTGGCGATGCCTACGAGCGGACTCTGAGCTGCCGTGGGCGCAGAGAGCGGTGGGGCAGCGGCGATGGTCGGCCTCAGGGCGTCTGTGGCGACAGAAGCCCGCTGCGGCGGCCTTCCGCAGCCCACAACGGAGACGAAGCCCAAGCCGATGCCGATCAACACACAGGCCACAAAAGTTGGCCCGACGCATGTCCCGGGCCTGGCCTTCTGATGAGATCGACCCTTTCGCTTGTCGCTCACCGACCTTGCTGCACCCATGTATTCGCCAGACGGCTCTCGCGTTGCAGAAAGACGGCGTCAAGCCTAGTCGATCGAAAGGAGGCCATAAGCGATTCAGCCTTCTGCGTCCAATCGTCTCGGGCGCGTGGAGCGCACCTCGCGAGGGCAAGGTACATAGAGATCGCCCCTCGCGCCCGCTTGAGAGATCCCAACTGGCCGTATCTTAGTGCGCTCGTCGGGAGGCGTCAAAGGTCGGACCGTACTTTGACCTCGGCGTCAAGCTCATCTATACTGCCCCCTCGCGACCCAAGTCGAGGGAAGTTGTCTATGGGCCAGGGCTCACCGCTGCGGATGAAAATGGCTCATAGGCACGCATTTTCAGGGGAGAGAGACATGGCTCGAGTGATCAACACCGCCAATCCCGGTACGCGGCGCAATCGCGCCCGCCGCACCATCGCCGAGATCCTGAGGCATCTGATGTTCAAACGCTCGATCGACGATGAGAGCAAGGACATGGCGGCGGCTTTGGTGTTCGCCCTGCGTGAGGTCGCCGCTTCGGTGGAGACCACGATCGACGCCTGGGAAAAGCGCGACTATTTCCTCAAAGCGGATCGCTTTCGCCTCGAGTGGGAGTGGGTGCCCCAGGCCGCTGACCGCCTGGAACAGATGATCCTGAAGGAGCAGTGGGAGGCCTTACCAGCCGAGATCGCGGGCCTCGTTCCGCGTTTCTCTGACATCCGCATCGCCAAGATGACCCGTGGGGAGTCCGTCTGGAAATCGAGCTATCGCCTGCTGCTGAGTGAGCATGATCGGCTGTAGGTCGCGCCTCACACAGGGCGCACACAACAAGAGACGCCACCGAAGGCGCCCGGCCGGATTTGCTTCAGCAGCGCCCAGCCACGCCAAGCTCACCCTGCACGCGTGGGCATGTCATAGAGCCGGTAGGTGCGATAGCGTCTCCCGCCCATCGTCTCGATGCCACGGCTGACCTTGTAGTTGTCCTCCAGGATCCATGACATCTCGGCCCATTGGTACCCCTTGCGAATGGCCACCCGGCAGCCCTCCACATAGAACAAGGACTCGACGCCCTTGAGGCGATGCTCCTCCAGGACGCCCATGATGATCACACGCATGCCAGTGACCTTGTTCTTGTACCAGAGATATTTGATCCACCCGAACGGGAAAAGCCGGCCGTTGAGATGCTTCGCGACCTGGCAAAAGTCGGGCAGCACGATAAACACCCCCACTGGCTCGTCATCGATGAAGCCCAGATAGGAAAGATCGGGGTCCAGGATCTGTTTCAGCGCCTTGGCCAGATATGAGAACTCGGCATCGGACATGGGCAGGGCGCCCCAGTTCTTGTTCCATGCCTCCCGATGGATGGGCTTGAGCAGCTCTAGCTCTTCCTCGAGGCGAGCGAGATTAACCGGTCGGTAAGTGACCCCGTAGCGCTCGCGGGCGATCTGAGCGACGCGCTTGACGCGGGGCGACAGGTTCTCCAGGTCCTTGCCATAGCTGGCGATATCGACCTTGTAGGCATGCAGGTCTTTGGCTTTGACAAAGCCGTACTCCTCCAGGAAGGTCCGGTAGTAGCGCGGGTTGTAGGGCATCATGATCACCGGCGGGCCATCATAGCCCTCGATCAGCAGGCCGCACTCGTCGTTGATGTTGAGATTCATCGGGCCGCGCACGACATCGCGGCCGCGAGACGCCAGCCACGTCCGCGCAGCATCGAGCAGAGCCGTGGCCACTTGCCGATCCTCGATCGTCTCGAACACGCCAAAGAAGCCTACATTCTCATTCCACACTCGCGGATGGAGTTGGTCGTCGATGGCCGCGATCGTGCCCACTGTATGGCCATCCCGCACGGCGCGAAAGAGCTGCATCTCGGCGTGCTCGAAGAACGGGTTGTGATGCGGATCATAGTGCTCTCTGCGCTCGGCGATCAGGGGAGGCACCCATAGGGGATCATCCTTGTAGAGCTCAAAGGGGAACAGAATGACCTCATCCAGGTCTCGTCGCGACATCACAGGCTCAATCTGGACTGTTGCTCGACTCATGGCTCCTCCTGAGAGTGCGATTGGGTCATCAAATGGCAACACTGTCGCTGTTCCCTGGATACGCACCAAACGAGAGCGCCAACGACAGTGCTAGCCGAGGCCGGCATGCCGCCGGCCCATGACTCAGGCGCGGGGCACCAAGGGAGGCACGCCGAGTTCGGTGGCCAATTCATCCAGGCCGGTCAGCACATCCTCGGCGATCGGGATGCCCTCGCTGCGATACTGGGCAGCCTTGAGCTGCTCCGGCTCGCCGGGCACCAGGATCTGGTCCACGCCCTCGGCAGGCCGAACGGCCTTGACCAGAGCGATCAAGGCATCCATGCGGGCGCGAAACGCCTCCACAGGCAAGAAGGCGCTCACATCGAGGGCGCCGAAAAAGTGGCCCATGCCCGAGGGCGTCTCTAGTTCGCTGTAGAGCGGCCCAATCTCGGTGCTCATGGCTGCGCCGCTCAGCAAAGCGCTGAGGATCTCGACGATCAAGGCCAAACCATAGCCTTTGTACCCGCCGAGGGGCAGCATAAAGCCCTCAGCTCCCGCCTGTGCGTCGGTGGTGGGGCGGCCCTCTTTATCGATGCACCAGCCCTCAGGGATGGGCTTGCCTTCCAGGGCGGCCAGGAGGACCTTGCCGCGCGCGACCACGGTGGTGGCCATGTCCAGGATGATGTCGCCGCGCTCGCCGCCCGGCACGGCGATGCAGAGGGGATTGGTGCCCAGAACGGGCTCTCGCCCGCCAAAGGGCGGAACGAGCGCCACAGCGCTGGTGGTGGTGTAGCCAAGCATGCCATGGGACAGGGCCTGGCGGGCAAACAGGAACCCCGCACCGTAGTGGTTGCTGTTACGCGCCGCCACCCAGCCGGAGCCATGCTCTCGGGCCAACTCGATGGCGAGATCCATGGCATAGTGGCCCACCACGGCACCCGCACCGCCATCACCATCCATCACCGCGCAGCCCCTATCTTGGCTCACGATACGTATCTGCGGCGCGGGATTAATGCCGCCGACCGCCAAGCGCTGGGTGTAGATACGCAGCAGCCGCGATACGCCGTGGCTGCCCATGCCATGCAGCTCCGCTTGGGTCAGGTTCTGGGCGATGAGCGCTGCGCTCTCGGGCGTTGCGCCAGCCACCGTGAGCGCATCCTGGGCGAAACGAAAGAGCTCTGATTCGTCGACGCGCTTGTAGACGGGCATAGTCCTCCCTCCCTGTTCAGTGTCGTCAAGAACTGAGTAGCGTGATCCCCCTGAAGGCGCTCACACCGTATCATCCAGGGGCAGGCCGACCTGTTCGTAGAGTTGGCGTCGCGTGGCCTTGTCGCCCTTGGCCACGATCCAGGCATACTCTGCCACTTCCTGCGCGACCTCGATCGGCACAACCACCACACCGTCGCCGTCAGCGACCACCAGGTCGCCAGGCCTCACCATCACGCCGCCCACAGTGACGATCTCTTGCTCACCCACGAACTCGAGCCGGCCCGGGCGAATCGTCTTGCAGATCAAACGCGAATAGACCGGCACCTTTTCCATGATCAGCTCGTCGGTATCGCGGCAGCCGCCGTTGGTCACAACGCCTACCGCCCCAGCCGCGATCCAACCCAGGGCATTGTTGGAGCCGATATAGCCCACATGTAGGTCATGCCCATCGATGACGATCAGATCGCCTTCCTGAATAGTGTCCCTGTGTGGCCCTGGCGCCCAGTTGCGGTACCAGTGGGCGATGAATTCGCGGGCCTCCTCGGGCGAGCGGGGTGTGACAGGGCGATTCGTGGGCGCAAACCGCACCGTGTGGGCAAAGCCATAGATGCGGTGCGTCAGGTTCTCTGTGTCGCGCCAAAGGGGGCGGATGTCGGGGTCCATGTTGCCACGATCCCACAGCCCCAGATAGTCCATCCCATCGGACACATCGGTCACTCGGAGCCCACGGTAGAGATCGATCAGCGTCTGGCGTTTCGGATCCATCATTAGCCTCCTACATATCTCGGTCGTCACGACTCACGTTTCGATTGGATGATCATCGGGGTTGATACGGAGCGCACGCTAGTGCGTGGCGCAGGCGATGCACGGATCAAAGGCCCGCACGACGCGGCCTACTGCGCGTTCCAGCTCCAGATTGATGCCCTGCTCAGTGATGTAGCGCTCGGCGGCGACTCGAAGCGCGCGTTCAATGGCCAGGATGTTGTGCTGCGTGGGGATGACGAATCTGGCCCGACGAACCAGCCCACCCTCGACGACGTAATGGTGAATCAGAGGGCCACGGGGTGCCTCCACAACGCCACAGCCCTGGCCATCCCGCATAACATGGCCGACCCGAAGGTGACCCTGCTGAAGATCCGCAGACAGGAGCGTGATCGCACGCTCGATACAGTAGACCAGTTCGATCCCTCGCGCCAAGTCGAAAAGCAAGATGGCATGGGCAGGATGTCCCCACTCTGCCTTGAACTCCTTCATCAAGCCGTCAGCGATCGGGGTGCCCAGCACGGGGAGCAAGTTCAGCCGCGCGAGTGAGTTGGCACGCATGATCTGGCCCCGATATAAGGTGCCGTTTGAATAGCTGGCCTCGCTAGGCTGTTCTTTCAGATACTGTGCATAGTCACAGACCGGAAACGACGCTCTTTGCTGCCCATCGGGGGCGAGAACGCAGATCTCTCCCCCATAGTAAGCATGGCCAGGCTGCACCGCGCCTAGATAGTAGGTTGGCGTGTCATCTCCCAGTGTGCCGATCCTGTCCCTGAGTCCGAAAAAGAGCCCTCGGTAGCGCTCGAATAGCTCTTGAGCGATGGGCAGGGCCTCTTGCAGACGAGTGCGCATCTGAGCAGCCGCGTCAGCAGGGATGCCCGCCGTGACCCCTCCGACGATGGCCTTGACAGGGTGGATGAACTGCCCTCCTGCGAGGGTAATGAGCTCGGTTCCCATGCGTCGTACCTGGAGCGCCTTGGGGGCTAGGTCGGGCGCCTCGGCGCCGAAGTGGAAAAGGCTCGGCACCCCTTCCGCGCCCGGAAGATCAGGCATGGTGAACAGGAACAGCGATGTGGCCTGATTCTGGATCAGCTGTCCGAGCATCATCAACTCGCGAATCTGGACCGCCTTGGGTGGAGGCTCTACCTCAAAGATCGCCTCAAGCGCCTTCACGGAGGCGATGTGGTGTGCTGTGGAGCAAACGCCGCAGATACGCGGCACGATCACGGGCATCTGATCGGCTGGGGCCCCCTGGACAAAGAGCTCAAAGCCTCTCAATTCTGTAGCCTGAAAATGGGCTGAGTGTGTTGTGCTTCCCGAGAAGTGGATCACGACACGGGCATGCCCTTCGATCCGGCTCAGAGGAATGGTCAAGGTGGTCATCAGATGATCTTGTCCACTTGCCGCGGAATGGCGGCATAGTCTGCGAACTGAAACACGAACAAGGCGAGCTGAGGCGAGCGCAGCGCTGCGCTGATCTGCTCAGGCGGGATATCGGTCATGCGGGCAAAGACCCTTTGCATCGCCTCGAACCACTCTTGTGACGAACGCGAGACAAAGCCATCGGATGGCCCGCGACAGCCAACGCAGGGATGGCCCGCCCGAGTGCAGGGCGCCCCACAGCCGCCACGAGTTGATGACCCGATACACAAGAAGCCTTGGTTGATCAGGCAGATCTCGGGATCGATCTCCGGGCCTTGGAAGCTTTTCAGGCGCTCAGGGCGGTCGCGGGTCTTGGTACGGCCACAGTTCAGGCAGACGGTCTTGGCCAGCGGAGCGTACTCCAGGCCGAAAAGCGCCGCCATAAAGAGATCGGGGGTGGGCGGGCACCCGGGCAGATACCGCGCCACAGATACCACCGCATCAACGGGACGCAGCTTGGGCAGAATGCGAGGCACGTGGCGACGCTCCATCTCGGCGAAAAAGAGCTCTCGCACCTCATCGCGGTGGCCGAGATTGGCGACCCCACCGGAAATGGCACATGTGCCCACAGCGATGACTTCGTCCGCGCGTGCGGCCGCCTGACGCAATCGGTAGAGATCCTCCTCGGTATATACGGCGCCGCTGATCAACAAGGTGTGTACATGGGGCAGATCCTCTGTCGAGAGGACCAGGGGCATGTAGGCGAGCTTACGCTGGCCCACCCAATCGGGCGCATTCAACAGAGACACCTCGCATCCCGAGCAGCCTGAAAGCTGCAGGACAGCGAAATCTCCCGACGAGGAGTTGTTTTGCCGGATGTCCAACGGGCTGGCAGCCCTAGTCGATGACGCCAATGCAAGAACCTCCTTTTGCCTTGGCGAGATAGAGCCCGCGATCCGCTTTGGCGATAACGTCCGCGGGCGTCTCTCCCGCTTCGGAGATCACTGCTACCCCCACGCTCAAAGTGACATGGGCTGGCGCGTGCGGCTCGATGGCGAACTCGGTCTCGCCCACGATCCGAACCAGTCGCTCAGCCAGGGCCAGCCCCTCGGCGGGTTCTGTATGCGGAGCCAGGATGAGGAATTCGTCGCCCCCGTAGCGTGCCAAGATATCGCCCGGCCGCACACTGTCCCGAAGCACGTTGGCGATCCCCGTTAGGAGATGATCTCCGGCCTGATGGCCGAAACGATCGTTGATCGCCTTGAGTCCGTGGGCGCTATCCAAGTCCAGCATCATCACGACCAGGTGCTGGCCAGTGTCCGTTGCGTGCTCAATGGCCCTCGCCAACAGCCTCATGAAGTGAGCATAATCATAGAGCCCCGTTAGACCATCTCGACTGGCTAGATCCCAGGCAGTGGTAAGAACGGCGCGTTGCTCGAACGCGCCCTGCGCCAGCGCGCCGAAACTCGATAGGAGCGGCCGCAAGGTACCCTCATCCGCGTCCTTCTGCCAGCTCGTGATCGCGAGGGCAACCCACGAACCATCGGGCAGACTGAGTGCCTCCGTGCCGTATGACATCGGCTCAGCCTCATGTCCTGGCATCTCGACCGTCACGCTCAGTGATTGGGGCGGCAGACGGACGATCTCAGGCTCCAGACTTGCCCCCACCTGGCCCCCGGCTGTGGCGAGGAGGCGTGCGAGGGCGCTCGCCCTCGCAGCCGAGAGCTCTGTATGTGAGCCGAGGACCACACAGGGCGGATCGCCTGGATTCGCGCCCTGAGAATAGATCGCTCCGGCTGTCTCGATCTGGGGGATATCGACCAGAGAGCGAACCAGTGTGGCCAGCATGTCACGGACCTCAGACAAGCTTCTGAGGGTCTGGCCGCACTTTTCCAGTTGCTCCAGACTTTCATGCCAGAGATGATGCAGGGCCTCATAGCGGCAGCGCAAGTCGTGGTATCTGATAGCTCCCTGAATGACGGACGCCAGAATCCTATCCTCGGGCCAAGGCTTGGGCAGGACGGCGTAGAGCGCCAATTCGGAGCGTGACGCTTGCGGCAGCCACGTGTCGTCGTCGCTCAACACGATGAGCTCGAGCAGAGGATTGCGTCTCCTAGCCTGTTGAAGGAACGCGAGAATCTCCGAGGGAGACTGAGCTGAATCGAGTCCCAGGAGGCAGAGCGTGATGGGTTCTTGGGAGAGCTCAACCAAGGCTTGCGCCGGCGTTTCGGCCAGGCGAACGTGATGATCCACCTGATGACAGACCCGGGCCAGGGATCCCCTGAGCTTCGCTTCGCCCGCCACGACCAGAATTCCGGCACCCACGCGGTCTCATTTCTCCAGGATGCGCACACCTGCCGGGGCGGCGACAACCACTCTCTCTACCATGTCGACAAAGAGGCCGTTCTCGACGACGCCCGGCACACTATTGAGTTCCCTGCTCAGCGCCTTGGGATCGTCGATCGACTCAAAGGAGCAGTCCAAGATGTAATTCCCCTCATCGGTCACACGCGGCGTCCCCTGATCGAGGCGCAAGGCGACCTGGAGCGCAATGCGCGAGAGCACCCTTTCCACCTGACGCCAGCCAAAGCGCACAACCTCCACGGGAACTGGGAATCGCGAGCCAAGCCGCTCGACCAGTTTGGAATCGTCCACCACAATGATCTCATGCCGGGTCGCGCTGGCAACAATCTTCTCGCGCAGCAAAAAGCCCCCGTGGCCCTTGATCAGGTTGAAATCGGGATCGACCTCGTCGGCGCCATCAATGGTGACCTCGATCTCACCGTAGGTATCCAGCGTACTGAGCGGAATGCCATGGTCTCTGGCCAGGCGCGCCGTATCCTCAGAGGTGGGAATCGCGATAATGTCCCGTAGACTGCCCTCGCAAAGCCTCCGGGCGATGCGCAGTGTGGCGTAACGCGCTGTCGAGCCGCTGCCCAGGCCGATCACCATGCCATCCCGTACGAACTCGCTTGCGCGATACCCGGCCGCCCGTTTGAGCTCCTCCAAAGCCGCCATCCGACAGTCTCTCCACACGTGGGTTTTGCGATCGCGTCCGCACGCTATCGATTATAGCCGGGCGACTTGGCCTGTAAAGCCCAGTTGCGGTGCTCACCGATGGCAGGCTAGGCCTGGAGCAAGCGACCCAAGGGGGCGGGCTTGCTCTCATCGCGCACAAGAGCCAGCGCGTGATGTGGACAGTGCCTGACACACACGCCACAGCCCATGCACACTTCTCGGTTCACCCAGGCCAGATCGCCTATGGAGATAGCGCCAAAGGGGCACACGTTGGCGCACGCGCCGCAGGTCTGACAGGCTGTCGAGTCAACTTGAGCAACGTAGCCCGATGAGATCAACATAGGCGTTCCTTGGGAATGGGCCATCATGGCCCCGCAGCAGCAGGCGCAGCAATTGCAGATGGCGAAGAAGCGATCCAACATCGCGTCCTTGAAAAAGGCGTGGTGCACGTGTCCCCGTTGCGCTTCGGCTTCCAGGATCTCGATGGCCTCATCGGGTGTGATCTGCCGCGAGTGGGTCGGATGGTGCTCGAGCACAAAGCTCGCAAAAGGCTCGCCCACGATGAGACAGACATCCAAGGGCAGACAGGGCTTCACCCGCGCCGCACGACAGGGGCAGTCCAGAACGACCACGGGCTGCTCCCGACTGATGATCAGATGCCGCGCCTGTTCAAAGGGGATCACCTGTTCGGGCACGATGCGGTCAACGGGCTCGTGGACCTCGATCAAGCGCCTGGCTTGGTCGGTCGGCATCACCTTGCCGTGATAGCTGTCGGACCACTTGAGCGGGCACAGCGCCTTGAGCAGAAAGGGGGCGAAAAAGATGCGCAGCCACCAGAGGCGGCGCCGCTCGCCGATGGCTGAGCCGATGTAGCCGTAGGGCCAGCCGGCATAGAAGCGGAAATGCAGCCTTTGCCACCACGACTGGCCGGCAGCCCGCCCCGCCGCCCATGCCCGGCGTGTGGACGCGCGTGGGGCCAGGTGGAGTCTAGGCGCCAGCCTTCTCATGGCATGTTATCCATCAATCTACTTCGTCCCTGGCACGCGCCTGGGGATACGAGCTTGGCCAAGCGTAGCACGGGTACCCAGGCGGGGCAAGCGAGATGGCCCCGTAGCGCGGGGTGTCGCCGTCGGGAGGAGCGCTGCACGCTCCTCCCGACTATGAAAGCGCCTGATCCGGCGCCTTTAGGGGCCTCTCTAGGCCCCAGATCTTCGAGCGCACCGCTCGAAAGCGGGCAGGTGATTCTCGTCTGAGGCCCTCTGGAGGGAGGTATACACTTTGAGGATGTCGTCTCGCTCGGTGCTCGCGAACAGCTCGGTGTAGAGATCCACATTCGCGATCTCTGCCTCGACGCCGGTGGCGCAGGCCTCCTTCAGGCTATCAAAGCTGGGCGCCTGATCCACCCAGGGATTCTCGGGCACTGGCACATCATAGGCGACAAAGAGCTCCTGAAGCGCCTCGATATGCTTGGCCTCTGAGGTCTTGATATTCACAAAGGGACGCACATCGCCATGATCCTGGAGAACTTGATCGTACACGGCCCAGGCATGATATTCGTCGTTAAGAGCCAGCAGCAAGCCGTGTACTTCCTGCTCGTTCAGCGGGCCAGCATAGCTGGCCATGTCGAACGCACAGATGGGGCAGTCGAGGTGCTCCACAGGGGCGACATTCTCAGCCTGGCCCGCCAGAACCTCCGGCACCGACTCGCCGCGAACCCCGGCCGCAAGCGGCCCGGCGCAAGCTACGATGAACAGCGAAAACACCAGGGGTATGATGAACCGTTTCATTGTAATGATCTCCTTTAGGGCATGATTCGAGCACAAGACAGTCGTTCCGTGAACTGTCTACGGCCATCATACCACCTGGATATGGAGCTTTTATGTGGGTGTGATCGTGTTTGGGTGAGGATCTCTCAGCCCACCGTCTGAGCGTCATCATCATAGAACAAGCGGGGAGCATGCACCCGACCGTCACAGACGGAGATGCCCTCCAGTCCGAGCAGAGCGGCCTTCATCGCCAACCCGCCCTGGTAGCCCCCGAGGGACCCGTCGGCCCGCACGGCCCGATGGCATGGAATCACGATTGGGAAGGGGTTACGCGCCAAGGCGTTGCCCACGGCGCGCGCGGCCTTGGGTGTACCCAGATGCCGCGCGATACGCCCGTAGGTGCTGATACAACCGCGCGGGATGGCATACTCGGCCAGCAGCACCCTGCGCGCGAAGGGGGGACAGGATCCCAAGTCCAGATTGTCGAGCGGGAGCAGCACATCCTCGCCCTGCAGAAAACGGCCCATCTGCGCGGCGAGCAACGCGATAGGCTCGCATGTCCCCGGGGTCACGTGGCCATGGGCCTGATCCAGCCGCCGCTCCAACGCACCGTTTGGCGCCGGCAGATGAATGCGTCGCACGCGCACGCCGTCCCCAAAAGCCTGCCAGACGATGGCCATCGCGCCAAAGGGCGAGGGCACCGGTTGGTAGCGTAGAAGCTCATGATGTGTGGCCAAAGTATCGCTCCAGTCGGTCATACAGCAGCGCAAAGGTCCCATCTCGGTCGATATGATAGCAGCGCAGGATGCTGCCGAGGGTGTCGCGGAAGACATAGTCCAGGTCCCAGTCCACCTCGGGGCAGGCCGTCTGCTCCCAGCAGGCCAGATCGGGATCCAGCAGCGCGGCGATGTCGCCCAGATCGAAAAAGCCCTTGCGCGGCGACATAAAGGCGGGCGAGGTGTGGCGATAGTTGTGCAGATAGGCGCCCAACTCACCATAGGGCCTCACCCGGCGCTCCGACTCTTCCATCGGACAGGTGAGGTAGGTGCCTGTGTCGAACAGCACAAACGAGAGCGGCGAATGAAAGAGCAGGCGGGCGGCGCGCACATCGCCAAAGACGTTGAAATTGTAGCATTTCTCCGGCCAGCGTGTGCGCAGATGCCAGAAGGCCACCACGCGGTCGACGATGCGCGGCTCCTTGAGGTAGGCCGAGGCCATGTCGGTGGCGGCGCCCAGGCCGATGACCCACAGGGGATCATCGGGCGAGCTGGCCAGGGCACGCTCGATGATGAACTCCATCCCCTCTGATGGAGAAGGCTCTCGCGCGTAGCGCATGGGGTGTGATCCATGGAGCACCGGCCAGCGGCCAGCCTGTCCCGCCTTGTCCAGGATCAGCTCGATCTCGCGCACCGATTTCTCGATGCCGTCGGGCCCGCCGCGCGCATTGTCATAGTTCGCACCCACAAAGCCCTCGATCTGAAAGCGCTCGGGCGAGAGAATGGCCAGGGCGATAGCCCATTGGTCGTCGATCTCGTTCTTGGCGTCGCTATCGATCACCACCCGCAGCCGTTCCCCTTTTGCGGGGATTCGCGGCACCTTGCGTTCTCTCGCATCTGAGTTCACGTCACGCCCCTCCCTTCTCGCCACTCGTGCACCAGGATGCCATACAGCAGCGCATCCGCCCAGCGATCGCCCATCCACACCTTTTCCCGTTGGCGGCCCTCCAGGTACATGCCGAGTCTCTCCAGGACGCGGGCCGAGCGCGCGTTGTCGGCGATGCACCAGGCCCACACGCGATGCAGGCCAAGCTGGGCAAAGCCCCAATCTATAAGCGCAGCCGCGGCCTCTGTGGCGTAGCCGCATCCCCAGTAATCCGGGTTCAACTCATAGCCCAGATCCGCCTCGTGGGCCCCAGTCTCTGTCATCCGCAGGCCACAATTGCCGATCAGGCGCCCCTCAGTCCTGAGTGTGATCGCCAGCTGATACTTGATCCGCGGCTCCTGGGCCTGCCAGGCGATGAAGTGGTCACAAAAGCGCGCGCCTCGCTCGCGCTGCGCTCAGCCGGAGGGTAGCAGCGCGCATAGCGGGGATCGGTCTGGTAGTTCAGCACTGCACGCCAGTCCTTGGCCTCGAATTCCCGCAGGATCAGGCGGGGAGTGAGCAGTTCCATGGTCAGACCAGATGTTCGTTGTGCCTGTGGCAGCACCAGAACGCTTTCATTCGCGGGCCCAGCTCTGCAGCTCGAGGATGTTGCCCTCAGGGTCGGTGGCATAGAGAAACGTGACGGTGCCCGCGTCGGGCACGGCCAGGCGCACAATCTCTCCCACGGCCCCTCCCCCAGCCTGTAGCACGGCGTCGCGCGCCTCCTCCACATCCGCTACTGCAAAGGCCAGATGGCCTAGCCCCGGCCGGTTGATGGCCGGCGTCGGGCCTGCCACCTCAGATTCGTACTGAAAGATCTCCAGCGTGGGACCTGTATCGTCGTATCCCGGAAGGCGCAGGTGGGCCCCAACGAGATGCGCCCCCCGCACACCGGTGGCCGCTTCGAGGGTTGGGCCCGAGAGATCGCGCGGCGGCGGGACGGGAACGCATCCCAGCACCTCCTCATAGAAGCGGGCCAGACGCCGCCAGTCGTGCGCGACCAGATTGACGTGCGCAAAGCATATGCCTGCAATCATCCTTCACCTCTCAGGCTGGCCCCGGTCTACGGCCGCCAATGAGGGACCAGAGATGGTACTTCAGAAACAGATCGACCTGCTCCAGGCCAGCTTCCCTCAGCCAGACCATCTGCGCCAGAAAGGACTCGTGCAGATCATCACCGGGCTTGCGGGGCGTGTGCCTTTCCAGTATGTTGCGGCGCTTCCAGTTCTCGAAATGCGCGCCAAATAGATCATAGTGGGGCTTGAGCTCTGCATCCACGCCGTCCGCAGAGGCCACCACATGCTCGACCCAGCGCTGCATGCTGGCCAGATAGGCATCGGGATAGACCGTCTGCATCTCGTCGACGATCAGCAGCCAGCCGCCTGCCCTGAGGAGGGAACTGCAACGTCGGAACAGAGCCCGCTTGCCCGCGCCGGCCAGATGATGGATGGCCGACATCGAGAAGATCAGATCGACGGGCCCCTCAATCGCGCGTTCCAAATCTTCCTCCAGCCGCGAGAGCACATAGTGCGCACGACAGCCATAGGGTGCCAGTCTGCGGCGGGCAACGCGTAGGAAATCTTCGGAATAGTCCACCCAATAGCCCTGGGCCCGAGGATGACGCGCCAAGACCCGCTCCAGAAAGATGCCGCTGCCCGCCCCCAGATCGATCACCACAAGATCTCTGTCCAGGGGCAAGCGCGCGATCCGCAAGGCCTGCTCCTGCATGAGATCGTAGTGGGGTACGAGCTTCTGGCAGGTGCGGTCATAGGCCTCGGCCAGGGTGAACCAACGTTGCCCTTCCATCTCTTCGTGAGTCATCTGCTCGCTGAAGCTCCCTCCGCGTGTACCCTCATTCCCATATGCCAGCCTCAGATGAGACGCTCATGCCTCTGACGCTGGCGCGATCAGCTCCGCCAGGGCGCGCATCCGCTGAGCCCGCCCCTGAAGCGCCGCATAGATGCCATCGGCATGTTCACGGATCGTGCACTGAATGTTGGTATAGGGGTTGGCTGCGGTCGCGCGATCCACCTGGGCGACCCAGGCCTCCGGCAGAGCCCCGATGCCGCTATAGGCGCCGGCCAGGCCTCCCGCCGTCGCCGCAAGGCAGTCGGTGTCGCGTCCAAAATTGACGCCCTCCAAAACGGCGGCCCTGGCATCGCCGCCGGTGTGCACGAAAACCGCCAGCCCCTTGGACACAGTCTCATTGGCATAGCAGGCCGCATAGGGGATGCCTCGCCCGCTATAGATCTCGTAAAAGGCCGCGCGCATCGCGACATAGTCGCTCTCGCTGCGGGCGATCTCGACCGCGCGCAAGATCTCGCCCTGCATGGTCTCATTCGAGAATCGGAGCGCGGCCTCGAGGACCGTGTCTAGTGTGGCGTCGGGGCAGAGAGCTGCCGCAATGGCCGCGTCATAGGCGCCCGCCCACTCGAGCGCACGGTCCGTAGGGCCATAGAAGAGGCGCCCGATGTCCAACACGTCGCGCACTGCCCCTTCCGGATCGCAGGCGTTGATCAGGCCGATGGGCTGGGTGGCCCGATTGAAGTTCAAGTCGTACCAGCCGCTCAAGCGCCCCACCTCGAAGGCCGGCACCCCAGCCTTCATGAACTTGATCACGCGCAGATCCTCAGGCTGGGTCATGTACCACATCTTGTCCAGATCGGTGACGCGCACCACCACCTCATAGAGATCCTGGGCGGTGATACGATCGCCCTTTTCGATGATGGCCTGGCACATGAGCTTCTGGCGCTCGATGCCATCCTCGGTAGTGCCGGGCAGGCGCTCCCAATCGATGCCCCGATTG
>JAFGLK010000155.1 GCA_016928125.1 Anaerolineae bacterium | reverse complement strand
TCCGAATGGGCGTGATCCTCCTCATCGCTGTGCTCCTCGCCCTCCTGATGCTCCTCGCCCAACGCGATCAGATCGAGGCCATACGATACGGGCACGATGGGGACGTCGGCTCCAACACCTTCTAGCAGCTTCTCGATGAACGTCTCCAGGCCGGCGCCGTTGATGAACACCACATGGGCTTCGGCTATGGCCGCCACATCGCGGGGGGTGGGTTCAAAGGCATGGGGATCGGCCCCCAAAGGCATCAGGGGCTGCACCTCGACGTGCGAGCCGGCCACACGGGTCAGCACATCGGCCACGAGACTGGTGGTGGCGATCGCTCGCAGCCGCTCCCCTGACTCGAGCGCGGCCGGATTGAGCTCGGGCATCACGTCCCCGGCAGGCGCGCCGTCGCCAGCCGCCGGCCGAGGCGCGCAAGCGCTCAAGGCCGCCACGACCCACGCGGTCAGCAGCCAGCGCACCGCAGGATCAAACTTGATGGCTCTCATGGGCCTCCTTCGGTCCCTTCGATTCGACCTGCTGCACCGCGTCCGACTCTTCCTGCCCGCAGCAGGCAGGGCAGAGGCCCGTCAGCTCGACCAGGTGCGCCTCGATGCGATAGCCCGTATAGGCTTCAACGCTCTGGAGCAGAGACTCAAGCCCCTCGCATGGGAACCCGACTACCTGGCCGCAGGCGCGACAGACCACATAGTGCTGCTCACCCTGCGCCAGGGCGAATGCGTGGCAGCGCTTGTCGGTGTGCACACGCCGCGCCAGCCCCAGCATCTCCAAGAGCTCCAGGGTTCGGTAGACCGTCACCAGACCGAGGCCAGCGTGGTGCACCCGTCCGCGCTGGTGGATCTCCTCGGGGCTCAGGCTCTCGCTGGCCTCGTGTAGCACCCGCATGACGGCCGTTCGGGACCTGGTGACGCGGTGGCCGCTGCGTCTCAGAGCGCGATCCAGCTCCCGCAGCGTCGAAGATGACATATGCCTCCAATTGAAAAAGTGTTTCAATAACTCAGGGGAAGTATAGCACCGTCGCAAGCAGAGGCAAATTCCAGGGTTGACGGGCCCAGGCGCAGGCGCTAATATGCCCGGGAGTTCTCGAAGGACAGGGGCTGGCTGTGGAGGAGCACAGATGATAGGGAGGTGCACATGAAGCTCAGACATGACATGCTGACCCACGGCGTGAACATCGTCTGCGCCCAGCACGAGGAGCGCAGGGCTGGGCTCGCTGTGGCCTGGGCCACCCAGGTCGCCGCCGATCGGGTGCTCATCTGCGTGGGCCAGCAGAGTGCCACCCGGCCGCTAATCCTAGCCTCGGGCGCCTTTGGTCTGAGCGTGCTGGCCCGCGATCAGCTCGAGCTGGGACGCCTGTTCGGACGCCGGCACAGCGACGCCGTGGACAAGTTCGCCGGGGTGGCCACCCATACGGGCCAGACGGGCTCGCCCCTGCTGGACGATTGCTTGATCTGCTTGGACTGCCGCGTCGAGTCGGTCTATGACGAGGGCCGCGAGAAGCTCATCGTCGGGCGCATCGTGGGCGCCGAGGCGCGGCGCGACGGCGGCGAGCCCCTGATCTACCGCTCGTCGGATTACTGAGGCCTGCTGAGCTTCTGGGCGAACGACCTGTCAGGTCCTAGAGACCTGACAGGTCGTCACCTCCCTATTCGATGAACCAGATCGGGGGCAGCCCCCTGGGAAAGAGCACCCGCAGCAGGTAATCGGCCTCGTCGCCGTGCACGCCGCAGTCGGGATAGCCGGCGTGAATCTCCTCCAGGGTCTGGTACCCCGTCAGCAGCTTTAGGAAGGTGTGGTCTGGGAATTGGGCCGAAACGTGCCTCTGGCCGACGGGGTCCCACGGCTCGACCACAGCCACCTTGCCCCGCTCCAGCACCAACCGCAGCCCCGACCGGTAGAAGCTGAGCTTGAGCTCGGCGCTGTGGCCCGCGGCCAGCGAGCCCGCCAGGCGCTCCTCCAGGGCTGGCGTGATGCGCCGGATGAAGGCGGACCGGTCGGGCACGCGCACATAGAAGGCATAGGGCGAGCTGGGCTTGCCCAGGCAGCGCGGCACTGCCTCGTAGAGCGGATGTTCCGCGCCCAGGTGCAAGGCGAGCGCCACCCACGTCGTCTGGGGCTCCTTGGCGGCCAGCTCATCGGCGAGTGTGGCCAGGTGGCGCAGCGCGCTGGGCGTGACCGCCAGCCACGAGACGCCGGGCGCCAGCTCATAGCCCACCGTGGCGAGGGCTTCACGCTCGATGCGCGGCCGGATCGCCAGGTAGCCCACCGGCTCGCCTTCGGGCGTCTCGATGATGCGCATCTCCACCTTGCATTCGCTCTGCGGATGTCGCGCCGTCAGCTCGTAGCGCATCATGGCCTCATCGTACACACAGTTGATCAGGTAGCGCTGGCTGGCATAGTCGTAGGTGCGCTTGAGAAAAGGCACATCCTCGACCGTGGCCGGTCGCAGGCGATAGGGCTCCTCCTGACCCGCCTCGAGCTTGGGCACCCGCCAGCGATAGCAATCGCGCCCCCCGCCCAGGTTCATGGCCATCTCATAGCCGAACTGCCGGTAGTAGTTGGGGATGCCCGTGACCACCTGCATGAGCTGACCGCGCTCTGCCGACCAGGCATGGAGCAAGTCCATCTGCGCGCGGATCAGCCCGCGCCGCCGGTACTCGGGCAGCGTGCCCACCAACTCCACGCGCCCCACGCCGAAGGGGATGCCGGCGTAGGTCCAGGTCTGGCCGATCAGCACGACGGTGGAGACGAGCTGGCCTGTGCGGGTATCCTCCACCACAGAGAAATCGGAGGGGCGCGTGCAGGGATGCCCCGTCATCAAGTCTTGGGTGATGATGCGCACCTCCTCGGAGGGCTCGCCCGTGTCCCAATCGACGTGGATGTGGGCGTTCAGGTCGGCCACGGCCTCGGCGTCGTCGGGCGTGGCGGCCCGCAGAACCAGGCCATCGCCCAGGTCGCGCGGTAGCGCGACCGTGGATGTCTCGTCGTTCATACGATCCCCTCTGGCTGCAGAATGACATGCGACGCCGGGCTTGGGCGGCGTCGCGTCGACGGGCAGTCTAGGTTGGGAGCCCAACAATGTCAAACTGGGCCATACCGTTTGCCCTCGCAGGCTCGAGCCCCGCGAGGGCCTTGATGCGCTAGATCGAGATCACGTTCGCCTTGAGATAGTCCATATTCATCTCGATGCCCAGCCCCGGCGCGTCGGTCAGGTGCAGCGCGCCGCCGCGGTTGTCCAGCGGCGTCTGGATCAGGGCGTTGTAGGCGCTCAGGTCGTAGCGCGGCGTCTCGACCCGGTAGAAATTGGGCACGGTGATCATCACCTGCGCCCCGGCCACCACATTGATCGGCCCGCTGGCGTCGTGAGGCGACACGGGCACATAGTAGGCCTCGGCCATGGTGGCGATCTTTTTCAGCTCGCTGATGCCACCCGTCCAGGTGACGTCGGGCATGACATAGTCGGCCAGCTCGTGCTCAAAGATGGGCACAAACTCCCAGCGAGTATGCAAACGCTCGCCCACCGAGATGTTGGCCTTGACCTTCTCGCGCACCTGGCGCAGCGCGTGATAGCTCTCCACCGGCACCGGTTCCTCGAACCAGTCGATGTCCCCCGCGTCCTCCAGCGTGCGGCACAGCCGGATGGCCGTGGGCACGTTGAACCGCCCATGGGCGTCGATCAGGATCTCGGCCTCTGGCCCGGCCACCTGGCGGATCTGGGCGGTGAGCTCGGCGGCCACACGCTCGCCCTGCTTGCTCAGCTTGCCGTCCAGATAGCCCGCGCTATAGCTGGGGTCCCCCTCGCGTGGGAAGGGGTCGAACTTGAAGGCCATATGCCCCGAATCCACGATCTCGCGGATCTCGCGCTCCACGCCCTCCTTGCTGGTGAATTTGTGCTGATCGGGGTGGCAGTAGAGGGGCACATCCGCCCGCACCGGCCCGCCCAGCAGGCCGTAGATCGGTTGGCCCAGCATCTTGCCGCGAATGTCCCACAGGGCGATGTCGATGCCGCTGATCGCCTCGCAGGCGGCGCC
>JAFGLK010000018.1 GCA_016928125.1 Anaerolineae bacterium | reverse complement strand
TCTTGCATGATACGATCGAAGATACGGGCACCACACTGGATGAGATCCGCCAGGGCTTTGGCGCGCGCATCGCCGAGATCGTGGCGGGCTGCACCGAGCCCGACAAGAGCCTGCCCTGGGAGACGCGCAAGGAACACACTCTGGAATCCCTGCGCCATGCGTCGCCCGATGTTCGCCTGGTGCATCTGGCCGACAAGCTGCACAATGTGCAGAGCACGTTGCGTGACTATCAGCGAGTCGGCGAGGCGATCTGGACGCGCTTCAGACGGGGCAAGACGGAGCAAGCCTGGTACTATCGCGGTCTACTCGAGAGCCTGCGGCCATCGGATCAGGACGGGGCCGTGCAGCTTGAGCTCTACCACGACCTTGAGGTGGGCGTACATATGCTCTTTGGCACGCAGACGTGAGGTCAGCCTTCACACAAAGTACATAATATCTTACCGACACGTTCATATCCGCACACTATACTCCGACAGCCGCTTTACCGAGGCCTTAATGTTTGCAGAGGCTTTTTGGAGGATACATGCTCACCCGACGCCAGTTTCTGGCCGGCCTTATCCCAGGGCTCGCGCTGCTCAGCGGAGGCACAGCCCTGGCCACCTATCGCAGAAGCACCTGTCCCCTCTCCGCTGAAGGGTACTGCGTTGGCCCCTGTTCGGCGCTCCTTGACGGCGACGGCGACCTGATCTGCGACCGAGTCGCGGCCCTCGACCCGATCGCGCCGCATATTGCCGAGTCGGATCGACCGAGTCAGCCTGATGCCGTGGCGCTCCCAGCGCTGGCCGTGGAGAGTGCAGAGCCTGCGCCAACGCGCGAGATCCAGTCCACACAGCCCAGCAGTGCGTCCCTGGAACCACCGACGCCCACGCCTGCGGCGATTCAGTCGGCTGAAGCGGCTCGCCCCACGGCCACCGCAACGCAACAGGCACAGCCCACTCGCCCCGAGCCCACCGCCGACATGCGCGCTGAGATGATCGTGTTGTGTCCCTTTGGCCTGGTGAACGACCGTTACCCTGGGCGCTGCAGGCGCTATGTGGACCGGAATGGCAATGGGATCTGCGACCTCTCGGAGCCGCGACCGGCGGAGCAGAGCCGCTGATGACGCGCAGCGAGCGGGTCCCTATCGCCTGGTCGCGCTACCGTCACATCGTCCAGGTTCTGGTGCTGGCCCTGGCAGTGGGAACGGGGCTACGGTACCTGCTGGTCGCTGGGGCGCCCTCGCCCGAGGCTTATTGTCCCTTTGGGGCCGTGGCCACCGCTGCCTCGCTCACCGCAGGGCGTGGGTTTCTGCGTCAGATCTCTCTGACCAACGGCCTGGTCCTCGGGGTCGTGGCTCTCTCTGCGTTGGGGTTGGGGCGCCTGTTTTGCGGGTGGGCCTGCCCCATCGGCACGCTGAGCGATGGGCTGGCCGGCCTCTCAAGGCGCCTCTTTGGCCGCCGGGGCCCTTATCCCTGGCGCGTGCCGCGCCGCCTCGATCGGGCGTTGCGGTGGCTCAAGCTGCCCGTCCTGGGCTGGATCCTGTGGGCCAGCCTCACCGCCGTGGTGCCGCCCCTGGCCCCGTTCTGTCCCTATCGCACCCTATTCGAGTTCAACCTGAACACGGCGCTCAGCCTGTCCGTGGTCGCGACCTTTGGTTTCTTTTCCCTCATGATCGAGCGTTTCTGGTGCCGCTACCTGTGCCCCCTGGGCGCCTTGCTGGCGCCGCTCAACTGGATCTCGGGCTTGAGGCCCAAGGTGGACGCCGCGCGCTGCCTCGCCTGCGGCCGCTGCGAGCGTGTCTGCCCGGCCGGGATCGATCCGGTGACGGATGGGACGGATCACCCCGAGTGTGTGCGCTGTTACGCCTGTGTGCAGGCCTGCGGCCGGACCGGGGCCATATCTTTCAGATCGCAGACTCCCGATGGGGAGCGCGCATAAACGGTTGCAGGAGGAGTTGGTGATGGCAAGGCGTCGAACGCGAGAATGGACCTCGATCGCCAGGCCGATCGTTCAGGCGGCCTTGGCGATCTTTATCCTGGCGGCCTCGATTCGGCACCATACGGCGGCCATTTCAACGCCGTCCACCCATGCCTACTGCCCGTTCGGTGTGATCGCCTCGATCTGGCCACTCCTCACCACGGGCCAGTTTACGCCCAAGATCCATATGTCGAGCGCCGTGCTGGGCGTGGGCGTCCTGATCAGCGCGTTGGCGGTCGGGTCCGCTTTCTGTGGATGGGTGTGCCCTCTCGGCGCTCTGGGAGACGGGCTGACCTGGGTGCGTCGCAAGCTCCGCATCCGGGCCCTGGCGATTCCCGCCAGGCTGGACCGCATCTTGCGCTATGGGCGCTATGTCATGCTGGTGGGCATCATCTATGCCACGGGTAGCACCGCTAAACTCTGGTTCGCCGATTATGACCCTTATTACACGCTCTTCAGCCTCGACTTTCTCTTCGATTTCAACTGGGGTGATCATTGGCGGGCTTATGTCGTGGCGGCGGCGATCCTCGGGGGCAGCCTCGTGACTCCGAGGCTTTGGTGTCGTTATCTGTGCCCGTTGGGCGGCCTCCTGAACCTGGTTCAGCGCGTCAGCCCGCTCAAGATCAGGCGCAGCGCGCCGATCTGCATCGACTGCAAGCGTTGCGACCGCGCCTGCCCCATGAGCCTGGAGATTTCGCTCGCTGGCACCGTGAGGACAGACTGCGTGATGTGCCTGCGCTGCGTGGAGGCGTGCCCCGCGC
>JAFGLK010000154.1 GCA_016928125.1 Anaerolineae bacterium | reverse complement strand
TGGGGGCCAAGCCCCGGGCAGCCTCGTCCAGCGCGTCCTGGGAAAAGTTGCGCGCATCGCCGGCCGCAAAACCCGAGGGATGATAGTTGCCGCCGCACACCACGATGTAGCGGCAGCCCGTCTTCGCGGCCAGGGGAATGACCTGCTCTACCAGCTCGCGCTCGGCCGCGCGCCTGGCTGGGTCAGGATGCAGCGGGTTGAACCCAAAGGCGCCGATCTGGCAGACCTGCAGGCTGCGCTCACGCAGGGGCGCCAAGGTCTTTTCCAGTCCGTCAGCGGCCAACGCCTGCGCCGAGATGGGCACGCCTCGGATACCATGCTCCACAGCCACGTCGAATGTGTGCGCGCCTGCTTCGACGCCCAATCTCATCTTTGTCCCTCCCCCTACCATCTCAGGGCCACCTTCTGCCCCGTGCGCGCGGCCTCATAGACGCCCGCGGCCACCGCCACACTCATGAGGCCATCCTCTATAGACGCCGACGGCTTGCTTCCCGTCCTGATGCACTCGACAAAGTGACGCAACGCCGGCTCGTAGCGCATCCGGCCTAACGCCTCCGGCTGGGTCTTGAGCGTATGCAGCTCGGGACCCTCACGCGTGGACCAGGTCAGGTGCTCCCAGATGTGGTGCCGGCCCTCAAGATGCGCCTGCCCATGCTCTGTGATCACGTCAATGCGCGGAAAAGCTATGTCGGCGCCGCTGGCGATGCCGCCTATCGTCAGGGCCGCCATCCCGCCGCCCTCAAAGTGCAGCAGCACCGTGGCCGCATCCTCCGAGGGGTTGCCCATATAGATGCCCGCATCGGCCATCACAGACACGGGCCGGCCCATCAGATAGCAGACGGCGTCAAAGAGGTGGCACGAGTTTTCGTTGATCAGGCCGCCGCCATTGCGCGGATCCCACAGCCAGCTTCCAACAGCTGGCTGATACTGAAACGTATAGTCACCGTTGAGCATCCAGCCTCGCCCCAACTCGCCGTGCATCAGCTCGCGCAGCTTGATGATGGCCGGCAGGAAGCGAAAGCTGAACCCCACCATCACCTTGGCGTCGTGTTCCCTGCACAGGCTGGCCAGATGCTGGGCCTGTTGGGGGTTGGGAGCCCACGGCTTTTCCACGAACATGGGGATGCCCGCCGTGGCGGCGTGTGCCACCAGAGGCTCTCTGGCGCCGGGCGAGGTGCAGATGCAGATCCCGTCGAGCGCCTCCGCGCGCATCATTTCCACCCCATCGGTGTAAGCCCTGGCGCCCAAGCTAGCTGCATAGGGCTCCAGCCCCTCCGGCAGGCGTGGATGGCGGTCAGCTACGGCCGCCAGCTCCACCTCGGGCATATCAAAGAGCGTATGGGCGATGTTGCGCCCAAAGCGCAATCCCACCACCCCGATGCGCAGTTTCTCCATGTCGACCTCCCCCTCGTCATCCGCTGGGCGCGGGCCCCCCGCTAATCGGCGGCCAGGCGGTCGGCCTCCTCCTCGGACACGCTCCAGCGGCCGGGCAGATATGGGAAGCGCTCCTCCAGATCGTCGTGCAGCTCGACGCCCAGCCCAGGCTTGTCGGGCACGTCCAGATGGCCATCCTGCACCGCCAAGCGCTCTTTGAACAGGCCCTCTTTCAGCGTATTGGCCGTCATGTTCGACTCGAGCAACAGGCGGTTCGGAATGGCCGCCATGAGGTGGGCGTTGGCGATGGTCACCAGGCCGCCTTGCCAGTTATGCGGGCAGCAGATGACGCCCCGCTCGTGGGCCATGCGCGCCATGTACCAGGCCTCGGTCAGGCCAGCGTCGTCAGAGCCCTGCTGGACGATGTCGTACGCCCCGCGATCGACCCAGTCGGCCAGGGCGCCGCGGTTAGGGGAGCCCTCGCCACCCGAGACCTTGACCGTCTTGAGGGCGGCCTTGATCTGCAGATACTTGTCGATCGAATCCTCGTCCCACTTTCGGGTGGGCTCCTCCCACCAGATAAAGCCCAGCTCCTCGAGCACCGGCGCGATCTCCAGGCACTGCTCTAGCGACCAGCGGCAGTTCGACTCCTGGATCAGGTCGAAATCGGGGCCCACCGCCTCCCGCAGGCGATAGAGGTAGGGCTTGTACTGCTCCATGGTGATGCCCAGCATGCCGAACCCCGCCCCTGGGCGGAACTTGAAGGCCGTGTAGCCGTTGGCCTTGTGGTGCCGGGCCTTCTCGATCAGGCTGTCGGGGCCGTCGAAGCGCGTGCCTGGCTTCCAGCTGTACTCACCGCCGCTGGCATACACGCGCAGGTGGGTCTCGGGCTCGCAATCGATGGCCAGCAGCTTGTAGATCGGCTCTCCCAGCGCCTGTCCGACGAGGTCCCACATAGCCACATCCACTCCGGCCCAGATATCGCGCGCGCCGTGGGCGCACTTGCCGGCGGCCAGGAACTCGACATCGAACGGGTTCTTGCCGATGAGGAACGGCTTGATATGGCGCTCCGCGTAGGCCTTCATCTGCTCGGGGCCGCTGTAGCGACTGGCCCCGCCGATGCCCACCAGGCCCGCATCGGTGTGCAGCTTGACCAATACGGTCGTGGTCTGCCAGATGATGAAATGCTGGTCGCCATCGGGCCATTGTTCGTCGCGCTTGAGTCGGTACGAAAGCGGGATTACCTCCAGGTCGGTGATGCGGATCTTTTGCCGCTGGACGCCGTCCAACGGGTGCAGGCGTGCTTGACTCATCTCGGGCTCCTTCCACGCTATACTATGGAGCGGATACTGGGGCTATTATGGACAAACCGCGTCCTGCTTGCAACGAGGGCAAGCCGTCCTCGGCTGGCGCGCCACGGAAGCCAAGGAGGCGTATCGGAGGGTGAGGCCCTTTGACGCTTGGGCCGTCCCTCGGTAGACTCGCCCTTACACCAGCGTCGATCTCGGAGTAGGGGGAGAGGCGCTCCTTGGGTATGTGAGGAGGTGCTATGGCAGAGCTACCCTCTCAGGCGAACCTGGAATGGCTCTATGCGAACGCGGGACCGATCGTGCGTTGGCGGATGGTGCGCGACCTGGACTATGCGCTGGGTGATGCCGACCAGCGCGCACTGTATGCGCAGGTGTTGGCCACGGATGAGGTACAGCGCTGGCTCGCCAACCTGGGCGGCGGGCAGGTCCATGGCAGCAAAGACACTTGCGCCGAGAACCCCATGGCCAAGCTGGTCGAGTACGGCTTGCGGGCGGGCGAGCCGGCCCTGGACGCGAAGATGCTGCCCTACGCTCAGCGGGTGGGGCGCTACGAGCCGTCCTGGGGCTCGATAGTCGTAGCGCCTTTTCTGATCGCGGCGGGCTATGACGACCATCCAGCGGTGCGCAGCTGGTGGCTGGAGCGCCTTGAGACGCTCTACCGCACCGCGTTGCGCCGCGACTATGATCTGTATGCGCCACCCGAGGTTGCGGCCCAGGTGCCCAAGGCCTGGCGCGGCAAACCGATCTACAAGCTCGAGTACACCGAGGGCCCATGGAGGCTGCCCACCTGCTATGACCTCTACGCCATGGCGCACTGGCCGTGCGAGGACCAGACCCAACGGACCCGGATCGCTGAGGTGGTGACCTACCTGAGCGATCCCCGGTTCCAGGACACTCCAGGCGGCTACGAGTGGGATAGGCAGCGCCATCGGTGCTACGCCGCCGGGCGAGTGTTTCTGGCCTGCCTCAATCGGAACCGCCTGGTGCTCTTTATGACGCTCTTGGCCCGCTTTGCGGCGGCCCGAGATCAGCCCTGGTTTCGGCGGGCCTTGGCCGAGCTGGAGGGCTATCGCACCGAGCGAGGCACCTACATCCTGCCCAGCGAGCACCTCGGGGAGCAGCGCGACGCGTACCATATCTACGGCGGCGCACACATGGGGCTGGGCGAGGATCGGCGCAGACGCGGCTGGCGCGAGATCGAATCCAGCTTTCGCGTGTGGCACATCCAGCGTCTGATGTCGGGCTGAGGATCGCGCCACGGCGGAGGTATCATGGTCGCTCGCCAGGGGGCCAACCCAGGCCCTCGGCTATCCTAAAGACGCACACCTCACGCAAGGCCGAGTGAAGCGGATAGACGCCAAGGCCTGAGAAAGAAACGTCGCGCTGGCGCTTGCCAAATGACTCAATCCATGCTATGATAGGGGCAATCAAGCGAAAGAGACGACATGCTATGATCGCGCAGTGCTCGAGCCTAGCTCTTCTACTTGCGGAGCTCCTCCTTGCGAGGGGCAGCTACCGCCTGGGAGGGCATCGGCGCTAGACGCGCTTGGATCGCTACAGTGGGTTTGAGAGGGTCTCCCAGGAGGCCCTCTTTTCGTTTATCCCTCAGTTGGCCAACGCTCCATGGCGTCTGACTGAGGGGCCGCGTACAAAGGAAAGGAGACACACACGTGGGGCTTACGAGGCAGAGGTAGGCCGTCGATCGCAGATCGCCGGTGAGACACAAAGCAGCGAGTCATACGACCCGGCCCGGATCGAGCCCAAGTGGCAGCGCCTCTGGGAGCGAGAGGGCCTGCACAAAGTCGATCTGGATGGCGCGCCGAGGCCATTCTACAATCTGATGGAGTTCCCCTATCCCTCGTCAGAGGGGCTGCATGTGGGCCACTGCTACACTTATGGTGGGGCCGACACCTATGGGCGGTATCGGCGCATGCGCGGCGACGACGTCTTTCAGCCCATGGGGTTCGATGCCTTTGGCATCCACTCGGAGAACTATGCCCTCAAGGTGGGCCAGAATCCGGCGGTGCTGGTGCCGCGCAACGTGCGGCGGTTTCGCGAGGAGCAGCTCAAGCGCATCGGCGCGGCCTTTGACTGGAGCCATCAGGTCGACACGTCAGATCCCCCCTACTACCGCTGGACTCAGTGGATCTTCCTGCAACTCTACAAGGGGGGCCTGGCCTATCGGGATACGCGCCCGGTGAACTGGTGCCCCTCCTGCCTGACCACCCTGGCCCATGAGCAGGTCATCGAGGGGCGTTGCGAGCGCTGTCACACGCCTGTGACCCAGCGCGAGCTGACCCAGTGGTTTTTCCGCATCACCGACTATGCTGAGCGGCTGCTCGATTTCAGCGGCGCCGATTTCCCCGCCATGACGATCAGCCTGCAGCGCAACTGGATCGGCCGCAAGAAGGGCGCCGAGATCGACTTTCGTCTGGCCGCAAGCGATCAGAAGATCACGGTGTTCACCACGCGGGCCGACACGCTCTACGGCGCGACGTTCCTCGTGCTGGCGCCCGAGCACCCTTTGGCCACGCAGATCACAACTGCGGCGCGGCAGGTGGACGTGGAGGCCTATCGCAAGCGTACAGCTCAACGCAGCGAGGTGGAGCGCCTTTCGGCTGGCGGCGAGAAGACGGGCGTCTACACGGGTGCTCAGGTGGTGAACCCCGTGCATGGTCGTCAGTTGCCCGTGTGGGTAGCCGACTATGTGCTCATGGATTTCGGCACGGGGGCCATCTTTGGCACGCCAGCCCACGATCAGCGCGATCTCGATTTCGCCCGGGCCCACGGCCTGCCCGTCCGGGTGGTTGTCTTGCCCTCGGCGGCTGAGCCTGTCGAAGCCGAGTCCACGGGGGCTGAGCCTGTCGAAGCCTACGAGGGCGAGGGGATTCTGATCCACAGTGGGCGCTACGACGGGCTGAGCACCACCGAGGCGCGAGCGATGATCGTGGCCGACCTGGCCGCCCAGGGACAGGCGCGGCAGACCGTCTCCTATCGGCTGCACGACTGGACCATCTCGCGCCAGCGCTACTGGGGGCCGCCGATCCCGATGATCTACTGTCCCGTGTGCGGCGAGGTGCCGGTGCCCGAGGCAGACCTGCCAGTGAAGTTGCCCGTGACGGACAACTTTCGCCCGCTGGGCACGGGGCTGTCGCCGTTAGCCTCGATCCCGGAGTTTGTGAACACGCGCTGTCCGCATTGTGGCGGACCGGCGCGCCGCGAGACGGACGTTTCGGACAACTTTCTGGATTCGGCCTGGTATTTCATCCGCTATCTGTATGCCCACAGGGACGATGTGCCCTGGGCGCCTGAGCGGCTTGAGCACTGGCTGCCCGTCAGCCTCTACTTTGGTGGCCCGGAGCATTCAACCATGCACCACCTGTACGCGCGTTTCCTATGGAAGGCGCTGCAGGATTTGGGTCAGCTGCCGCGGGATCTGGGGCCCGAGCCGTTTGCCAGGCTGCGCCTGCATGGCACGATCATCTCTGAGGGCGCCAAGATGAGCAAGAGCCGGGGC
>JAFGLK010000153.1 GCA_016928125.1 Anaerolineae bacterium | reverse complement strand
CCGATCCGGTCAGAGCGCTTCAGGGCCAGCCCCTCGCCTGCCTCCCGACTGCGATCTTCCAGCCATGCAGAACAGATGGCGCCGCCATGGCGACAAAGCGAGCCTGACGAAAGTTTGACATTCGGGCGGCGCACGTATTAGGATAGCCTGCATGTCTGTAGACAGGAGCACTCGCCGAGCGCCCCGTGCGCGCTGGTGCTGGGAGGCTGGGGTGTTTCGCAGAACACGCTTGTGTACAAGTCTGTTGCTTGGGCTTGCCATGGCGCTGGCGGGATGTGCCGCACCGGCCGTCCCCACGCCGGTGGTCCGGATTCAGACGGTGATCGTGGAACGGCCTGTCGTCGAGACGGTCGTGGTCGAAAAGACCGTCAAAGAGACCGTGGTGGTCGTAAAGCAGGTCCAGGTTGAGGTGGAGAAGGTGGTGACCGCCACGCCTGAGGCGCCCACACCCCGGCCAGAGGGCGCCAAGACCATCCTGCGCGTGGGCACGGGCGATAGCGGGGAGGGCCTCACCCCCCACCAGGAGATCATCGCCGCCTTTGAGGCTGCCAATCCTGACATCCTGGTGCAGCTCGAGGCTGTGGCGGGCCAGGGCTATTACGCGCGCTTGCTGACCCAGGTCGAGGCGGGCGCTGCACCCGACATCATGCAGATCGGCGACGACGCCCTGCCCCTGTTCGTCGAGCGGGGAGCCTTCCTCGAGCTAGACCCCTTCATCTCGGGGCCATATCCTTTGGATGAGAGCATCTACCTTCCCGGCCTGTTCGAGCCAGGCATGTTCGATGCCAAGCTCTACTTGCTGCCCAAAGATTTCTCACCGCTGGCGATTTTCTACAACAAGGCTCTCTTCGACCAGTTTGGTGTGCCCTACCCCCAGGATGGCTGGAGCTGGGACGACCTGCTCCAGACCGCCCAAGCGCTGACGCAGGACACCGACGGCGATGGCAAGACCGATGTATGGGGCATCCAGTTGCCCGCCTCGTGGACCGCTGGCTTTGAGTACTGGGTGGCGGCGGCCGGCGGCCGGCTCGTCAGTGAGGACGGCCAGCGGTTCGTTGGCTACATCGACTCGCCCGAGGTGCAGCGCGCGCTCGCGTTCTACGCCTCGCTCTACCATGAACACAAGGTGGCGCCGCCTCCCGCCGACCTGAACCTCTTGGGTGGCGGCAACACCGAGTTCGGAAACGGCCAGGCGGCCATGTGCCTCTTTGGCCGCTGGCCCCAGGCTGACTACAGGTCGAACCCCAACATCGATCTGGGCGTGGTGGGCGTGCCGGCCGGCGCTGAGCGGGTCAACCTCCTCTTCTGGGGCGGCTCGGGCATCTACAGCGGCACCGAAAACCCCGAAGCGGCCTGGCGATTCTTGCGCTTCTACCTGGGCCAAAAGGGCGCCGAGGTCTGGAAGGACTGGGCCCTTCCCACCGTGGCCTCGGTGGCCGCCGCCTCCGGCCTGATCGACGACCCCGTCGAGGGCGTCTGGTTCGGCGAACTGGGTCATCTGGCGCCCCGCGCCTATCTCTACACGCCCCACTGGGGCGAGACGGCCGACCCGGCGCTGCGTCGCGTACTGGAGCTGGCGCTCATCGACCCCGACGCCGACCTCGCGGCAGCGCTGGCCCGGGCGGCTCAAGATGCCCAAAAGGCCCTCGAAGATCAGCCCTAGCGCGGCGCCGTGAGCGCGCATGCGCAGGCAGCCACGCTCGAATTGGACCGCCACACGATCACACTGCCTGAGCCCGCCACTGGGCGCTCCCCGTGGCCTGCAGCGCCTCTTGGCTCGCGGGCCGGCTCTTCCTCATGCTCGGGCCGATGGTCCCCTCGCCTAGCGCCTCTTTGGAGTGCCTCTCCCATCCTGAGCATCCTGTCTGAGCACGGCTCAGATCGCCTGAGCATGGCCAGGGCGGCAACGTCGTCTGCGCGATCTGCGCCGACATCAAGCGTCACGTTTCCGTCGCGCGCCATGTCCCATCCGTTGCGTCCCCATCACGGCGTCGTCGCGTCCGCCTGATATGATCTAGACGACAGAAGGGGATGCACGGCGGCTCGGGCGAGATGGCCGCGAGCCGGGAGGAGCGAGTGCCATGTGCGCAACCTACGCAATGCCCGCCAAGACGAGTGGATGTGGATTGTGCGATCCCGGCTGGTCAGCGGCCGCCGATCTGGCGGAGTACGACGGCCTTCGCCGCCGGGCCGCCCTCGCCCAGTGGATCGGACGCCTCACCCGGCGCCAGCACGGCCTGCGCAGCCTGAGCGAGGCGCTGCAGGGCTATCGGCTCTGCGGCCAGCGCGAGGTCGGACTCAGGGCCGTGCCGCTGGAGCGCATCGTGGGCTCGGAGGGGCGCTGCCGCGACTTTGACCGCCACTTTCGCCCGCTACGTGCTCACACCCAGGACCGCTGGCTGCGCATCGCTCGGGCGCGGCGGCAGGGGATCACGCTCCCGCCGGTGGATCTGATCCAGGTCGGCGACGAGTACTATGTGCGCGATGGCAACCACCGCATCTCGGTAGCCTGGGCCTCGGGCCAGACGCTCATCGATGCTATGGTCACCGAGTACCACGTGGTGCCGCGCCCAACCGTCGAACTCCGGACGCCCGCCCTTCGATTCTCGGGCGGAGGCGCCGCTCTGGCGGCTGCCGCCTGAGATGGCCGCCAGTTGGCGACCAGGCAGAGCCCCATCATGGGCAGCGCAACCACGCACAACAGAAGAACAACCAGGACAAAGGAGGCCGAGAGGATGCACCCATTGCGAGTTGCCCAGAGAGATGATAGAATGAACGCAGGAGCAGGTTCTCTGGGTGCTCGTGCGGGGGTGAAGCATGCCCCGTCTGATCCTGTCGGTCCTCGGCCCCTTTCAGGCCTCGCTCGATGGGCACGCCATCGAGTCATTCAGCTCGAACAAGGTCCGCGCCCTGCTGACCTATCTGGCCCTCGAGTGCGACCGCCCACATCCGCGCAGCGCGCTGGCGGGGCTGCTCTGGCCCGGCTATGCCGAGAGCAGCGCCCTCACCAGCTTGCGCTCCGCGCTGGCCAATCTTCGCAGCGCCATCGGCGACCGCGAGGCCGATCCGCCGTTTCTGCTCATCGCCCGCGAGTCATTACAGTTCAACCCCGAGGGCGACTATGCCCTGGATGCCGACGTCCTCATGGCGGCCACGCCGGGCGCCATCGCCACTGTGGGCGGCCTGG
>JAFGLK010000152.1 GCA_016928125.1 Anaerolineae bacterium | reverse complement strand
CGCGCTGCCGCGTCGGTGCTGGTCATGGGCATTGGCTACGCGCTGTATGCGGTGGTCCACTCATTCCTGGCCCTCATTGCGGTGGCGATTGTGGGCAGCTTGGGTTTTCACGTGTTCATGCCGCTGCAGAACTCATTGGCCCTGGGGCTTGTGCCGCGCGATCATTCGGGCCAGGTGATGGGCACCATCTCGTCGGTGCGCGCCTTGGCCTCTATCGTCGGCATGGGCGCCATCGCCCTGATCGCCAGATTCCTAAGCGGCATCTCGCTGCGCAGCTACTTTGTGGTGGGCGGGGCGCTCATGTTCCTGGCGGGGCTGCTTCTGTTCAAGATCCCCAAGCACGTAGGGGCCAGCAAGCCCGGGCTTGAGCGACGGATGCTGCTCAAGCGGCGCTATTGGCTCTATTACGTGTTGATCTTTTTCGAGGGCTCGCGCATGCAGGTCTTCTCTACCTTCGGCACCCTGATTCTCGTGCAGAACTACGGGCTCTCTGTATGGCAAATCAGCTTGCTTCTCTTGATCAGCGGGTTGGTGAACTTTGCCTTTGCGACGCCCTTGGGGCGCCTGCTCGATCGCTATGGCGAATACCGTGTGTTGCCCATCAGCTATGTGCTCTTAGCCATCTGCTTTGTGGGCTATGCCGTATTCCACAATGCCTGGATTTTGGGATTCTTTCTGGTGGGCATCAACCTGTTGGTCACTCTCGAGATGGGGCTTGCGACGTATGTGCGCCGCATTGCACCTGAGGAGGAGTTGACGCCCACTCTGTCGGCAGGGGTGAGCATCAATCACATCACCTCGGTCGCTATGTCACTTGTCGCTGGGAGCCTGCTGGCGATTGTGGGCTATGAGGCACTGTGCTGGGGCGCGGCTGCGATCATCATAGCCTCGGTGCCCTTTGCCATGGCGATGAAGGTGCGTGCCCACCAGATCCCTCTGCCCAGCGCCGGCCCGGCCGAGTGAGGTTGCCCCCGTTGAGACGCCCCCGCCTGCAGGGGCGCACCATGGAGGAGAGCAAAAGGTATGGAGATCATCAGCGTCATCCCGTGCTTGGACATGAAGGCTGGCCGCGTCGTCAAGGGGGTGCACTTTGTCGACCTGGTGGATGCCGCCGATCCTGTGGAGGCCGCCAGAGCCTATTCTGACGGTGGGGCCGACGAGATCGCGTTCCTGGATATCACGGCCACGGTCGAGAAGCGGCGCAGCATGTTCGACGTGCTGGCCAAGGTGGCAGCTGCCGGGGATGTCCCGCTCACCATGGGCGGTGGCTTGCGCTCGCTGGTCGACATCGGCGATGCACTGAGCGCCGGGGCCACGCGCGTCTCGCTCTCCAGTGCCGCCTATCGCGATGCCGATCTGGTGCGGGCCGCGGTGGACAGGTATGGCCCACACAGTGTGGTGGTCGCCATCGATGCGGACAGCAATCCGTCGCTGCCCTCACAGCGGGAGGTCTACATCGATGGGGGACGCACCGCGACAGGCAAGGATGCGGTAGCGTTCGCGCTGGAGATGGCCGCTCTCGGCGTCGGGAGCCTGCTGCCGACGAGCAAGGCCACAGATGGCGTGCAGCGGGGCTATGACCTGCCTTTGACGCGCGCCATCGCCGACGCCACCGACCTGCCGGTGATCGCCAGCGGTGGAGCAGGCCAGCTCGAGCATTTCCTGCAAGCCGTGGTCGAGGGCCATGCCAGCGCCGTCCTGGCGGCCTCGGTCTTCCACTTTGGCACGCTGACGATTCGCCAGGTCAAAGAGTATTTGCACGCGCAGGGTGTGCCTGTCCGCTTGTAGAGCGATCTCACATGGCCTCAGTTCGCACTCCAGCGAGGTTGAGCGTGGCGAGATGCGATCGCGGCGGGGCCTGTAGGGTGAGTCCGCGCCACCTCAGTCTGTGCCACGCGCGGTGGGCGTAAAGCGATACCCTAGGCCGCGTTCGGTCAGAATGTAGCGTGGGTGGCGGGGGTCTGGCTCGAGTTTCTTGCGCAGCTTCCAGATGTATACCTTGACGTACTGGATCTGTGTGGCGGCATCGCCTGCCCACACGTGCTCCAAGATCTGTTCGTGAGTCAGTATGCGGCCTGCGTTGGTGAGCAGGTAGAATAACACCCGCATCTCTGTGGCGGTGAGATCCACCATCGCGCCGTTGCGTTCGACTTGCCAGTGATCAATATCGATCAAGAGGTTGTCGTCGACGTACAGAGAGGCATCTTCCGAGCGCTCGGCATAGCCTGCCCGTCTGCGGATGGCTTCGATGCGCGCCAAGAGCTCGTTGATACCGATCGGCTTGACCATATAGTCGTCAGCCCCGAGGGAAAGGCCCCTGACTATGGCGTCCTCGCCGTCAAGGCTGCTCAGCATGATCACGGGGATGTCACACACCTGGCGGATGCGCTCGCACACCTCCCAGCCGTCCATTCTGGGCAGTATAGCTTCCAGGAGCACCAGGTCCGGCCGATGGGCATAGAGTTGTCTCAATCCACTCAGACCATCGGCGGCGAGCAAGACCGCGTAACCCTGCCCCTCGAGAACAGTGCTGAGTTCAGAGAGCAGATCCGGATCGCTGTCGATGATCAGGATCACCCCGTTTTCTGGCATGGCTCTCTCCTCGGTGCCTCGTGGCTGTCTCTCTCCGCTGGCCTGCACCGGCTGAGATAGCAGAAAGGCTCGCCAACTCGCCCCTCGACTGCGCGATGGCGGCGAGGTGCCGCCAAGGCCCGGGCGCTCGACGGACTAATCCTATTATAGCATACTCGGAAACAGAGAGGCAGCGGAAGAGCGGGAAGAGAAAATGATCGAGGCTCCGTCCCGCACTGCTCCATCCGAGCGGCGCCTGCGCTGGGCGCCGCGCAATCGAATCATGATAGGAGGCAGGCGATGCGTAATGGTTATGGGCACATGCTGCTGGATGACTATGTGGAACGGGTCAGGGCTATGCGACGCGAGCGAGCTGCGCGGCTGGCTGCGATCGCGACGCCTGAGGAGGCCTTGGCCTACGCGGCCGCAGCCAAGCGAGCGATCGAGGCTTCGTTCCAGCCTGTGCCGCCCAAGACGCCGTTGAACGCGCGGATCACGGGCGTGGTCGAGCGAGGTGCCTACCGCATCGAGAAGCTCCTCTACGAGAGCCGCCCCGGCTG
>JAFGLK010000151.1 GCA_016928125.1 Anaerolineae bacterium | reverse complement strand
GTCAAGGCGGTCTATGCCGCCTCCAAGCGCTTCCTGCTCGACTGGTCGCTGGCGCTGCACGCCGAGCTGCGCGACAGCGGCGTCACTGTCACGGCCCTCTGCCCGGCGGGGCTGCCCACCAACCCGAGTTGCGTCGAGGGCATCGCCGCCCAGGGCCTCATGGGGCGCCTCACCACGCTCAACGTGGGCGACGTGGCCGCAGGCGCCCTGGACCGCGCCCTGGCCGGGCGACCGAGGTACATCCCAGGCGCGGTCAACCAGGCCCTGCGCGCCCTGGGCGCCCTGGCGCCGCGCCCCTGGGTGGCCCATCTGCTCAACCGACGTTGGCGCCAGGCCCGCGCCCGCCGCGCGAGCTTCGCGCCGACGGCAGTCGTACCGCAGCCGCCAGTGCTGGCGCAAGAGCCCGCCGCCGCATCATGACCTGTGAACAGCTTCACATGGAGGATACCACATGGAACATACCCTCGATCTGATCGATCGCACCCTGGTGGTGACCGGCGCCACCTCCGGCATCGGGCTGGCCACAGCCGGCCTGCTGGCGGCCCGCGGCGCCCACGTGATCGGCGTGGGCCGCTCCTGGGCGCGCTGCCAGCAGGCCCAGGCCACGATCCTGGCCCAGGCGCCCGGCGCCCGGCTGACCTACCGCGTGGCCGATCTGGCCTCCCAGCGGCAGGTGCGCGCCCTGGCGGACGAGTTGGGTCAGCTTCTGCAAGCCCAGGCCGACGGCGCGCTAGACGCGCTGATCCACAGCGCCGGAACGGTTTCGAGCTGGTACATGGCCACCGAGGATGGCTATGAGCTCCAGTTCGCGGTCAACCACCTGGCCCCCTTTGCGCTAACCCATGCGCTGCTGCCGTTCCTGCGACGCGCGCCATTCGGGCGCGTCGTTTCGGTGAGCTCAGGCTCCCATCGGGGCGCCTGCATCCACTGGGCCGACGTGATGTATCGCCGGGGCTATGGTTGCCTGCGCGCCTACAAGCAGGCCAAGGTAGCCAACGTGCTCTTTTGCGCTGAGCTGAACCGCCGCCTGGAGCCGGGCGCGACCGTGCGCGCCTATGTGGCCGATCCCGGCCTGGTGAACACCGCGATCGGGCTCAAAGGCACGAGCGGCCTGGAGCATTGGGTCTGGGAGCGCCGACGGCGGGGCGGCACTACGCCCGCCCAGGGTGCGGCGACCAGCGTCTTTCTGGCGAGCGATCCATGGGTGCCCGAGTCGCGGGCGCTCTACTGGCGCGACTGCCGCCCGACTCGGCCCAGCCGCTACGCCCTGCGTCACGACGAGGCCGCGCGCCTCTGGGCTCTATCGGAGCGGCTGTGCGGCCTGGGCTGACGCCGCCTGGGACCGCCGAGCTCCAGCTCGGCAGCCCTTCAGATTGGCATATGGCCGCCTGACGCCCCTGGCTACGCCGAGCTCATGACCGTTAAGAAGATGATCGGGTAACCGCGGGGGGCACCCGCGGCCCGCCCCCACCGTGGGTTGATGAAAGTTAAGGAATTATCCGGGTAACCCGCTGCGCCAGGCGGCCGGACGATCAATCGTCCGGCAAAGGGACCACGCCCCACAAATGGGGCTACCAGACGCATACGAGCGCAGGCAACGCAAGAAGAACGCGCCAAGCCGGATTTATCCGGCGTCGTCCCGTAGCCATCCTTGGGATGCAATCCCAAGGCAGGATTTCATCCCACGGCGGGGGGAGCCGATGGCACCCTCCGCGGTTGCCCGATCATTTTCTTAACCTTCATAATCGCCCGGCGCTCGGACGCAGCGGATTACCGCGATGGTTACTTAGCCTTCATCAGCTCGGCGAATCCTCCGATAGCGTGTCAACTCAAATGATAATCCAACCGAAGCAAGACGATAGGGAGTGTGACCGACGGCCCGTTTCCCCAATCCCGACTCTTGTGGTATACTGTGTTCCATAGAGTGGGTTTTTCCCCGCATCGTGTGCGCGCCGGGCCTCCTTCCCGAGCGCCCTGGCGCAGAGACACCATCGCACACGCCCCCAGGCTCCGCATCGAATGGGCTTGACGGTCGACTCGGGCTGGGCTGCGCTGCCTGCCGCGTTGCACCTCAGGCCATCCCGATCTCGAAGGCCTGAGTTCAGATCCTATCAGAGGAGGTTTCCACCATGCAATACCGACCGTTCGGCCAGACCGGCCATCAGGTGTCGGCCTTAGGCTTTGGCTGCATGCGCCTGCCCACCCTGGGCTCGCGCGAGCAGGTCGACGAGCCCGAGGCTATCCGCATGCTGCGCTACGCTATCGACCACGGCGTGACCTATTTCGACAGTGGCTACAACTATCACGGAGGCAACAGCGAGCGCGTGCTGGGCAAGGCCCTGCAGGATGGCTACCGCGAGCGCGTCTACGTGGCCACCAAGCTGCCCTTCAACGCCATCGAGACGGCCGCCGATTTCGACCGCGTGTTCAATGACCAGCTCGCCCGCCTGCAGACCGACCACATCGACTTCTACCTGCTCCACGGCCTGCGTCAGGTGCGCTGGGAGGGCTTTGAGAAGCTCGGTATCCTCGAGTGGGCCGAGAAGGCCAAGGCCTCGGGGCGCATCGGGCACTTTGGCTTCTCCTTCCATGACACGTTGGACGCATTCAAAGCCATCGTGGACGCGTATGATGGCTGGGAGTTCTGCCAGATCCAGTACAACTTTATGAACGAGGACTACCAGGCGGGCACCGAGGGCCTTCAGTACGCCGCCGCCCATGGCATGGGCGTGGTGGTGATGGAGCCGCTCCTGGGCGGCAAGCTGGCCAACCCGCCCGAGCAGATCCAGGCCATCTGGGACGCGAGCAACGACTCGCGCAGCGCCGTCGAGTGGGCCTTCCAGTGGCTCTGGCACAAGCCCGCGGTCTCGCTAGTGCTCAGCGGCATGAGCACCATGCAGCAGGTTCAGGAGAACATCGAGAGCGCGAGCCGCTCATACATCGGGCAGATGTCGGATGAGGAGCTGGAGCGAGTGGCGCGCGTGCGCGACGCGTATAGCGAGCTCTGCCCCGCGCCCTGCACCGGCTGCCGCTACTGCATGCCCTGCCCCAACGGCGTGGACATCCCCGGCAATTTCGCCTTGTTCAACAGCGCGGTGATGTACGGCGCTTTCGACGACGCCCGGCGCCGCTATGGGCGTATGGAGGAGGCGACGCGCGCCAGCGCCTGCATCCAGTGTCGTCAGTGCGAGGAAGAGTGCCCGCAGAACATCGTCATCAGCGAGTGGATGCCCTACATCCATCAGGTCCTGGGCGAGGGCCAGCCCTACGACCCCGAGGTCTGCGGCCGCTTCTCGTAGGGGCGGACGACGTCCGCCCTCGTGAGCGCCGACCTGGGGGCGCCGACCTCCAGGTCGGCCTGCCCTTTCATCGGGACCGGCCTTGCCGAGCTGATGAACGTTAGCAAAATGGCCAGGTAAACATCCGCAGCGCTGTGCGCTCACCCTGCCGTGGGATGATGAAGGTTAAGGCATTATCCGGGGAACCTGCTGGGCCGGGGCGCCGGGCGATGAATCGCTCCGGCTAGGGGGCGACGCCCCATGAATGGGGCTACCAGACGCATATGACCGCAGGCGACGCGAGAAGACCGCGCCAAGCCGGATTCATCCGGCGTCGCCCCCTAGCCGTGGGTTTCAACCCACGGCGTTCTTGGCGGTTACCCGATCATTTCCTTAACGTTCATGAGCTCGGCGCTCCAGGCCTCGGCGATGCCTCAACGCCCAAACCGCCGCACATAGAACAGGTTGTCCTCGTAGCGCGTCTCCAACAGCGCGCCCTCGGCCACCAACTGCTCCACCACGCCCCAGCCATCGCCGGCCCGCGCCAGAAGCGCCTCCACCGCCTCGCGTCGCAGCGGATGCACCGCCGTGATCGAGAGCAGGTCCGCGGCCAGATTACCGGTGGAGGCAAAAGCATTCCCCTCATAGCCGATGAGCAGCTCGACCCGGGGCAGCTCTGCGCTCAGGATCTGATGGGCGCGGGTTACGCTCGCCTCGCTGGGCGCGGTCACCTCGGGCTCGGCCGGCGGGCGCGTGGGGATGGAGAGATAGGCCGTGGCCGGGCGTAACTCGGCCAGGAACGCCGCCACCCCGCGCAGGTGATCCGCGCCATCGTTTAGGCCTGCCACCAGCATCGTCTCGGTGGCCAACTCGCCGCCGTACTCGGCGGCAAAGGTCCGCGCGCCATCCAGAATCGCGTTCAGCTTCAGCCGACCATGCGGCCGATCGATGGCGCGCCAGATCCTCTCCCACACCGCATCCACCTTTAGCGAGACCCAGTCGGCTCCGGCCAGGTCGGCCCGCACGTCGGCGCGCCAGATGAGCGAGGCGTTGCTGATCACCGCGACGGGCACGCCCAAAGGCTTCAGTTGCGCGATCGTCTCGCCCAGATGAGCGTCCAGTGTGGGCTCGCCGTCGGCCACCAGCGTGAGGTAGTCGACCCCCTCGGTCACGTGCGCGAGCTGGGCGCGCACCGCCGCGACAATCTGCGCGGGAGGATAGAATGAGCTCCGCTCGATCTCCATCCAGGTCGTGCGCCCGAGCTGGCAGTAGACGCAGCTGTAGCTGCAGGTCTTGGCGCGCACGTTGTTGATCCCCAGGCTGCGGCCCAGCCG
>JAFGLK010000150.1 GCA_016928125.1 Anaerolineae bacterium | reverse complement strand
GCCAACGGGATCTGGAACGTCAACCTGATCCACGTCGGGCAGCGGCTGGTGATCCCGGGCTACTACTGGTAGACGCGCCATCGCTCCCAGTGGGGAACCGCTGTAGGTTTGGGACGCAGTCGCGGACCTGACGCCTGATCCACTGGGTCCTGCCGAAGGTGCATGCTGCCGCGTCTCCCGTGGGCGGATATGGGACCAAACTGAATAGCCGAGATCTGGGCGCCATTCTACTTCCGATCTGGCCACGCGCTCGTGGTGTTGGGCGTGTGGCTGGGTCGGAAGTTGCTTTGTTGGGCGCCGCAACGCGTGCGATCTCCAGAGGCGCGGCTGCGGCTCTGTGTCCCTGGAAGGAGCGTGAGGATTTCCGCTGGCAAAGGGAGCAATACGATGAGCAAGGTTTCCCCAAGTAGTGTCTTTCTCAACAGGGCGTGTATCGGGATCCTGTGTGTGGCCCTTGGCGTCGTGGCCTGCTCGCCCGCGCCGAGTCGGGCGGTCGAGGCCTCGCTGCTGTCCAAGGCTCGCATGGAGGTGCATGCCGGGATCCCCTTCCTGTATCTGCGGGGCAGCGACTATGAGGTGGGCTACCAGTACGCCCGGCTCCTGGGCGACGACTATCGGGCCGCCTTTGGCGAATGGTCGGTCGAGATCGACCGCATGATCGACGCCGTGGTCAAGACGATGCCCGGGCCAGCCCGCAAGGTGGCCCCCTTTGTCGTGCGGATGCAGATTCGCAGCGCGGCGCGTGCGCTCCCGCCCGACATCCGCGATCAGCTCCAGGGCCTGGCCGATGGCTCCGGCATTCCCTTCTATGACATCCTGCGCGGCGCGCTGCTCACCGACCTGGGCTGTTCAGCGGTGATCGCCATCCGCGAGGGGCGGGTGGTGCACGGGCGCAACTTTGACCAGCCGCAGACCCCCTACGCCGCGCATCAGGTGGTGGTGCGCTACGCGATCGATGGCAAGATCCCGTACGTGAGTCTCGGCTATGCCTTCCTGCCCTTTGCCATCACCGGCTTTAACGACGAGGGGCTGGCCTTCTCGATCAACGCGGCCACCGACTCACGCCCGTCGCCCTCCAAGGGGCGCGATTCCTTTCTGGCGCTCAACAACGTGCTGGCCACCTGCTCGACCCTGGATGAGGTCGAGGCCTTTTTGCAAGACTATCACATCCCGATCAACCACGTGCTGGTCTACTCGAGCGCTCGCGAGGGCCGGGCCGCCTTGTATGACTTTGTGGGTGAGGAGCACGGCCGGGTGGGCGTCTCCGATGTGGCCTACCTGGCCAATCGCTTGATCTCGCCCGAGATGCAGCCCTACGAGACGATCAGCGCCTGTGGGACGGTGCGCGAGGACGCCTTTGCGCGCTATGCCGCGTCGGGCGCGCCCCCAGCGGGCGACGCGCTGGTGGATTGGGTCATCGGTGCGCTGGCGCTCACGTCGAGCTACCCTGGGGTAGGGGAGTCGATGGTCGGGTTCGAGCAGATCTGCAACCAGACCACCAAGCAGTCGGCGGTGTTCGATCTCTCGGCGGGGGTTGTGTACCTGGCGACGGGCGATCAGTTTGCCGCGCTGCGTCCGTGGCTGCGCTACGATGTGCTCAGCGGGGAGGTCACGCCCCACCAGCCCGAGAGCCCGATCCTGGCGCGGCCGGAGAACCAGGCCTACGTGGCGGCCCAGCGGACGCTGACGACGGCCACGCTGGCGGAAGATGCGGCGGCGCTGAGGGCGTTACGCGACGAGCTGGAGGCGAGCGCCATCGACGCCTACTGGCCGCTGCGGCTGGCCTACGAGGCCAGCATGGAGCTGCAGGACTACCCACAGGCCGAGGCCGTGGCCGGGCGCATGGTGGCGCGCTATCCCGACATCGCCGAGTGCTATGACAAGCAGGCGACCGCGCTCGAGAGCATGGGCCGGCTGGAGGAGGCGGCTCGCGTGTCGGAGGAGGGCCTGGCGGCGGCGCAAAGCAACGATCTGTATGCCATGCGCTTTCACGCCACCTGCGCCACCTGGCACGCCTCCCAGGGCGAGGAGGCCGAGGCGGCGGCGCACGCCCAGCAGGCGCTGGCCCGCTACACGGGCTATTGGCCGAGCAAAGCCGACGAGGAGCGGATCGCGGCGTTGCAGCAGATCGTCGACGGCACAGGCCAGTAGACGGCCCCGCGGAGGCCGCCCCACACGCCGCCCGAAAGGTGAGCCGGAGAGGCGCCGCACGTCCCTCCGGCTCGATATGAGCCCTGAGCGACGCGCTCGATTCTAGCCCTGCCCCTTGGCCCAGCGCGCCCGGCCGCGCCGCGCGCGAAAGTAGACCGGCTCCTCGCGCGGGTTGGGCGGCGATACGTTGCCCATCGAGGGGTACTTGGCGATGGCCTCCTCCACGATCTCCACCCCCAGGCCCGGCGCGTCGGGCACGGTGATGAACCCATCCGAGATCTCGGGCTGCGGCGTCACCACCTCATAGCGCTGGGGGACGTCGTCCTCCACATGCTCCAGGATCAAGCAGTTGGGCAGGGTGGCCAGCAGGTGCAGGGCGGCGAACTCGGCCACCGGCCCCAGCGAGCCGCTGTGGGGCGCAAAGCCCACATAGTGGGCCTCGGCCAGGGCGGCGATCTTTTTCATCTGCGTCAGCCCGCCGGCGCGGCCCGTGTCGGGCTGCACCACGTCGATGATCTCGCGCTCGATCAGCTCGCGCACGCCCCAGATGTGCGAGTGGCGCTCGCCCGCCGCGATGGCGATGTTCACGTTGGCCGCCACCTTGGCGATCGACTCGATGTTCTCCGGCGCCACCGGGTCCTCGTAGAAGAGCAGGTCGAACTCCTCCAGCGCCTTGCCCAATGTGATCGCGTCGGGGGTGGTCATCCAGGGCGGGCCGTGGACATCGATCATCAGGTCGACGTCGGGGCCCACCGCCTGGCGCAGGGCCGCGGCCCGAGCCAGCACATCGCGCCCGCCGCCGAACTTGAGCGCCTTCCAACCCCG
>JAFGLK010000149.1 GCA_016928125.1 Anaerolineae bacterium | reverse complement strand
GATCTTCATCTCGTCTCCCTATGTGGTGATCGGCATAATGCGATACTCCTGCCCGTCGCGCTCCAAGCGGACCGAGGGGTACTCTGGGTCGTGGCCCACCATGAGCAGCGCCCCCGAATCGGCCGCCCAGGCGGCGACCTCACGTCGGCTCTCGGCGTCGGTCTTGTGCGACCAGGCCCAGCCCGGGCCCCATTCCGGATGCCGGAAGTTGGCCGCCAGGATGACCAGGTCGCCCAGGAAGAGGGCGTCGCCCTCAGGGGTGTGGATGCGCACCGACTGATGCCCCGCCGTGTGGCCTGGCGTCTTCCAGCACGTGAGGGTCTCGTCCAGCGCAGTGGTGCTGTCGATGATGCGCAGCTGGCCTCGCTCCTGCAGCGGCTGGAAACGGGTGATCCACATCTCGCTGGCCTGATCGCGCAGCCACTCGACCTCCCGCTGCTGGATCACATACTCGGCGAGAGGAAAGCTGGGCAGCCAGCGCCCATCGCGCCGCAAGGTGTTGCCCATGCAGTGATCGCCGTGTGCGTGGGTGAGGATCACGCGCGAGACCTGCTTGGGCTGAACCCCGGTGGCGGCGAGGTTCGCCGGGAGAGCGCCGCTGCGCCCCGGCGGTCCCTCCTCGCCATAGCCGGTGTCGATCAGGGTGTGCCCGCCGCCGTAGGAGACCAGCAGACCGCGCACGGCCGCTCGTACAAGGCCCTCGCCAGTCGATGGGGTCAGCGCGGACCAGGCCTCGCGTTCGGCCGGGAAGAAGACCTGATCGCCCTCGAGCTCGGTGTGTCCATCATGCAACAGGGCCAAAGTGACGGATCCCAGGCTGATGGTGTCTGTCATGGGCTTTGCTCCTCTCTTTGTTCGAAGATCGCTTGTCGTGTGGCGCACGCATTCTAGCATCGGGATGGGGATGTGTCATCTGCGGCCGCGGGCCGTGGGGTCTGTCCCAACGGGCTCGGCCTCGCTCATCGGAGGGACCGTCTTGCCTGGTTTGCCGTTTGGCTACCTGTGGGGCTTCAGGTACACTCTCCGAGAGTACAGGGAGGAGGTGAGCCGATGGAGGGCACAGCGGGACGGATCATACCCCGACGCTCGCTCGAGGGGCTGCGTCTGGTGAAGGTGAGACAGCGTTGGGATCAGCCCGACGTGCGAGACGTCGCCGGCGAGGCCCGACGCCAGCTCGAAGCGACTGGCGCTCTGGAGCGTATCCAGCTCGGCGACGAGATCGCCATCACGGCGGGCAGTCGAGGCATCGCCAGCATGCCCACGGTGCTGCGCGTGGTGGTTGAGGCGGTGCGCGCCTGCGGCGGGCAGCCGTTTATCTTCCCGGCGATGGGCAGCCACGGGGGCGGAACCGCCGAGGGGCAGTGCGCGTTGCTGGCGAGCCTGGGGATCGACGAGGCCAGCATGGGTGCGCCCATTCGCGCGACGATGGATGTGATCCAGATCGGGCAGATCGAGGCGGGTCTGCCGGTCTACCTCGATGCAATCGCGGCGCAAGCCGATGGCATCATCGCGGTGAACCGGATCAAAAAGCATACCAACTATGATGGGCCGATCGAGAGCGGTCTGTGCAAGATGGCCGTCATCGGCATGGGCAAGCACCGTCAGGCGGTGAGCGTGCATCAATACGGCAACCCCGGCCTGCGTGACCATATTCCGCCCATCGCGCGCGTGGTCTTCTCTCAGGCCAAGGTGCTGGCGGGCCTCGGCATCCTGGAGAACGCGTGGGGCGGGGTGGCGGAGCTGGTCGGTCTACGACCCGGCGAGATCGTCGACCGTGAGCCCGAGCTGCTCAAGCGCGCCAAGAGCCTGAGCGCCAAGCTGCCTTTTCAGGAGATCGACATCGCCCTCGTCGAACGAATCGGCAAGGATATCAGCGGCACGGGTATGGACTGCTATGTCGTGGGGCGCCGGCGCATCATCGGCGAGCCAGAGTGGGATGAAGCGCCGACGATCCGCTCGCTGGTGCTGCTTGACCTGACCGAGGCCAGCCATGGCAACGGGGTGGGGGTGGGCTTGTCGGATTTCACCACCCGCCGCCTGGCGGAGAAGATCGACTGGACGGTGACCCAGGCCAATATCATGACCTCAGGCAATCTGGAGCGGGGCAAGCTGCCCTTCGTCCTGGACACAGACCGCGAAGCCCTGGAGATGGCCGCCTTTCGCGAGCGGACCGTGCCGGTGGGGGCGTTGCGCTTGGTCGCGATGCGCGATACGTTGCATCTGCGTGAGCTGCTGGTCTCTGAGCCGCTGGCGAGGGAGGCGGCAGAACGAGGTGATCTGGAGATCCTGAGTGCCCCTGCGCCCCTGCCGCTGGACGAACGAGGCAACTGGATCTCACCCTTCTAGACCCAATCCAAGGCGGGATACACAGCCACCACTGTAGAAGGCACGTCGCTTTCACCTTGGCTTGGGCATCGCGCAGGATAGCGCGGGGAGGATGCGCCGGAAGGGGCTGGTCGTGCCCAGACCACCGGAGGGCGCCAAGTCTTGCGACTTGTCCGGTCCGAAGGCTTGTGGCTCTGATGGGCGCCTGGGCTAGTAGTGTGCGAACTCGCTCACGCCGATCACAAAGATCGTCGCACGGCGTGGCGGATGGCTGGCCGAGGCATCAGTCACCTCGATTTCAGGCCCGGCGTTCTGATCGATGATCTGCAGCGCCTCGTCGATGCGCTCATCGTCCAGGCCAACCATCAGGGTCACATTGCCACGCCGCCAGAACCCGCCCGTGGAACTGATGCGCGTAACGCTGAAATCTTTGGCATTGAGCGCATACGTCACATCAGCGGCATAGTCGTCTCTGACAATGGCCATCAGGAGTTTCATGTGGCGGCTCCTCCCATAGTCTGACGCGGATGATGGGTGCACACTTGCGCGCTTTGGCCCGCCGTGGCCAGGTTGTTCAGTCTGGTATGTGGATATCTACACGGAGCTCCTGGTCGCCGGCCTGTATCACGATGTATTGAACCTCGTCCAGGGCGGCCTGGTCGCTAGCAGCGGTTACGGCGATGCGCGTGCTCTTCTGGGGTTTGATGTCACAGACCCGGCGCGCCAAGGTCAATCCGGGCGACGCCCGGAGCTCCAGGTGCGCGTTGGCCAGGCCCACATTCCTGAGGACAAGGCGGCCCTGCGGCGGCCCCTCTGGGGTGGCACGCTCCAATGCGATTTCGCTGGGCGCCTCGACCCAGGGCGTACGCTCCAGGCTGAGGGAGACCTCGATCTCCAGATCGCCGCCGTTGCTCGCAATCGCTACCAGGCTCTCGGCATGCTCTGTGTTGTGCGGCAGCTCCTCCATGTCGGCCGAGAGACGCAGTTCCACAGAGCGGCCTGTGGGGCAGGTGAAAGAGGCGCGGTCCAGAGCGAGCCATGTCTGGCTCGTGGCGATCGTTCCCCGGAGCAAGCCCAGCCCATGATTGAAGATGCGCAGCGTCGTGTGGGCCTCGGCGCCATTGACGCTCACCAGCGCGACCGCCGGCGTGTCGATGGCCAACAGAGGCGCGGCCAGCCCCACGCGGAGCGGCACTTTGGCTCGGCCGCCGTCGCTGTTGATCACCAGGTTCGCCTCCGAGGTGGCCCCTCGCTCTGGCGTCTCGACGGCCAGGCCGTAGGCGGTCAACTCGAGCAGCTGCGCCTCGCCGCTCTTGCACACGCCCGACGTCGGCGCAATCTCGACCCAGATCGCGTCGGCCTGCGCATTCCAGGCCAGGTCGCCGCTGCCCGCATTGGTCAGCACAAGAGTCCGTCTTTCGGGCTCGGCTTGGTCGACGTACCCGAAATCGATCCGCTCAGGCTCGATGCTCAGAACAGGCTGCAGGACGCCGATGCGCACGGGAACGTCATAGACCGCTGAGCCCGCCACCACGCGAATGCCCGCTGGCAGGTCGAGCTGTTCGCCATGCTCAAAGAGCTCGGTGTTGGCCGCCACTGTGAGGGCCACCTGCTCGCCCGGACGGCAGGCGATGTATTGCTCGGAAAGCGAGAGCCACGGCGCCTGGGGCTGCAGATGGGCCTCGAGAGGCGCAGAGCCTTCATTCGCGATCACGAGTCGCGCCTCTCTCACGCCGCCGCGTAACGCCACGCCAAAGTCGAGCGGCGACGTCTTGATCACCAGGCGCGGGGCCTGGATGTGTGCACGCAGCGATAGGGTCTGCACGCCCGCATT
>JAFGLK010000148.1 GCA_016928125.1 Anaerolineae bacterium | reverse complement strand
CGGATCTGGTTCATCACGACGCGCTGATCCGGCCTCGGATGGCGTGCGCTGGAAAGCGGCAGAGGGAACCCGGCTGCCCCCCATTTGGCCGGCCACCATGCGGCGCCTATACTTGGGCTACGCGTAAATCGCATAGGCCTTTCTTGAAGAATTGCATCTATGAATGGATTGTAAGGCGCTTCCTCAGCGGTGTTCATCTTGGTTTCATACGTTCTGCCTATGATATCTACGTCGCTGGCTAGGTTGCCCAGATCTGTGGCATTCGTCCCGCCGGCGATAGGTAGCCAAGGCGGATGGAGGCGATGCCTCCATTGCCCCTCCGCCTTCATAGGCAGGCGCATGGCACAGGATGGGGGCTTTGCCGGCTCGCACCAGGGCGACCAGCGCGGCCTGCCGAAGCTGAGGAGAGGGATCATGGTACTCTATGTCCGGGAGCTGAGGCATGAAGAGGTCCGGCGGCTGCGCGTTTGGATCAGTGGGTCAGACCAGGCCCTTGAGCATCGTGCGCGGCTTGTGCTTCTCTCGGCCGAGGGATATCGCATTCCGGAAATCGCCCACATTCTCGATGCCCACCCAGCCAACCTTCGCAAGTGGATACACCGCTTCAACGAACACGGTTGCCGCGGGCTGGTCACCGTGCGGTCTGGGGGTGCCAAGCCGCGCTTCACCAGGGAGCAAAAGGCACGCATCGTATCTCTGGCCAAAACCAGGCCACGTGAGCTCGGGCTCAACTACACGTCGTGGACCCTGCACAAGCTCGCGGAACAGGCCCGGGCGCGCGACATTGTGGATCAGATCAGCCACGAATGCGTGCGCCAGATCCTCAGGGATGCCGATTGCTCCTATCACTACCAGGTTCCCTGATCTTCCTGGCTTTGCCGCCAGCGACGATGGCCTAATCTCATTCACGGGATAGCACTGATCAGATATGCGTATTGCGCTTGTCTCGCCTAAATGGAACCAGATGGTGAATAGCTATCCCCCCTTGGGTCTAGGCTATCTCGCGGCAGCCCTTGAGGCCGACGGACACCAGGTAGCCATCTTTGATCTGGGGCTTGAGCCCAATACCCCGCTGGAGGACGATGTCGCCCGCGTCGCCGCCTTTGCCCCAGACTTGGTCGGCATGACAGCCATGACCAACAATTACCACAGCGCCGACGCGTTTATGGACATGGTCCGAAGCCAGATCGGTTGCCCGATTGTGCTAGGCGGGCCTCATGCAACCGTTTTCCCGCAACGGTTGGCCAGCGATCCCAAGATCGACTATCTGGTCTATGGCGAAGGCGAGCAGACGCTTCAGGAGTTGGTGCGGGCTCTTGCGGCAGAGGATCTGCAGCCATCTGTAACGACGTTGCGGGGCATCAGCGGCCTTTGTTACGCGCGTGATGGCGAACTGATCTGCAATCCGCCTCGTCCCCTGATCGAGGATCTCGACAGCCTGCCCCTGCCAGCCCGGCATCTTTTCGAGCTTGACCGCTACCCGCTCTACGCGCCCAATGGCGAACGCATGGTAACGTTGCTCTCCAGTCGAGGATGTCCGTACAACTGCAGCTACTGCTTCAAGGGTATCGTGGGGCGCACCTATCGGCAGCGCAGCCCCGAGAGTGTGCTGGAGGAGATTCGCCTCCTGATGCGTGAGTATGGTTACCGCAATTTCTACTTTATCGACGATCTCTTCACGCTGGATCGCCGTCGGCTGCGGGCCATCACCACCCAGATCATCGAGGAGGGGCTGGATATCCGCTGGCAGTGTCTCGCGAGAGTGGATCGCGTGACCCCCGAGCTCCTGGATCTGATGTACCGCTCTGGGTGTCGGGAGCTGCATTATGGCATCGAAAGCGGCAATCCGGAAATCCTCGCCAGCCTCGGCAAAGGCATCACGCTAGACCAGGTGAGGCAGGCGGTCAAATGGACGGCCGATGTCGGCATTCTGGCCAAAGGGTACTTTATGTTGGGCTTGCCCAAAGACACAGACGAGACGATGGAGCAGACCATCCGCTTCGCCACCGAGTTGGAGCTGGATCAGGCGATGTTCAGCCTGACCACACCGTTTCCCGGAACGAGACTATGGGACGAGTTGGTGGCGCGCCACCCTGAGGAGGCCTTGGACGAAGCGCAGGCCATGCACGCCTTCTCGCGCGCCTACTACTATGTGAACTATGATCACATGATCCAACCCTTCTACAATCTCTCCGAGGTGTCGGACGAGCGCCTCTCCGAATTGGCCTTTGAGGCCCAAGTGCGCTTTCAAGAGGCCAAGCGGAAACGGAAATACCTACGCGCGCTGGGGCTTGTGCTGGGTTCGTGGCTCTATGATCTTTCGAACGTGCGTGCGCTGCGTCGGATCGGCCACGGTCTTTTGCGAGGCGGGCTGATACGCGGCCTGCGTGCCCGAGGGCGCCTTGGGGGATTGGGCGAGCTGGGCGAGTACAATCTGAGAGAGGAGTTCTCTCAAAAGTGGAACTGATCTCCAAACTCCCCCGGGCGCCCCATCGTCTGCAAAGAGAGGCGCGCAGGGCTTGGCATCGTGGTCGCATGGCCTGGCGCTATGCGAACTATGCGCTGCAGAATCCGCGTCCGTGGGCCTATCCCGATCGCATGTATCTCGAGTCCACGAATGCCTGCAATTTGCGTTGCATCATGTGCCCCACAGGCTGTGGGCTTGCCCAGCGCAAGAAGGGCTTCCTCGATTACGATCTCTTTCGCCAGATCGTCGACGAGATGGCCCCCCATGTCAGTATGACGACTCTGCACATCTGGGGAGAGCCCCTGCTGCATCCGCGCATTGTGGACATGATCGCATACTGCAACGCGCACGGCTTGCATGCCGAGATCTCGACCAACGCCGTGCTGCTGACCCCGGAGATCAGCCAGGCGATCCTGGATGCCGGATTGGGGGCGATCTATCTCTGTCTCGATGGCACCACGCCTGAGACCTATGAACAGGTGCGTCGCGAGGCCAGCTTCGAGCAGACGACCGAGCACATCAAGAGATTCTTGGAGTTGCGCACGCGAGGGGGCTATGAAAAACTGCTGACAAAGCTGCAGATCATCGAGCTTGCGCCGACCGTTGCCCAGATCGAGGCCTTCAAACAGGCTTGGGCCATTCCGGGCGTGGACCAGATCAATGTGAAGGCCTTTGACTCTTGGGGAGATCAAGTGGCCGATATCTCCTCATTGCGTGCCGAGCAAGGGCCGCAGCTTCCAGCGCGTTTCCACTGCCCTAACCTCTGGTATCACGTGCATATCTATTGGGATGGCACGTTGGTATGCTGCGATCGCGATTTCGATGCGCTCTATCCGCTCGGAAATGTGCGCGACGGGGTTATGAAAGCCTGGTTGGGCCCCGACATGACCCGTCTGCGGATGAAGCACCTCAATCACGATCTGGACGACGTGCCCTCATGCGGGCGATGTGTCGAGTGGGCCTGGTGGCGGCCGACCTGGAGCTCGGCTCAAGGCAATCGCCCGGCTTCCACTGGGGAGCCTGCCGACGCTTCGGGCTCATCCGCGTAGGAGCAGGCATGAACGACGCACCCGGCGCCATCGCCAGGAGGCGTGCGCCTCCGGCTGCGGTCCTTGCGATCATCCTCCTGCTTGCCCTTGGCCTGCGGCTCTACGGCATTTCAGCCGAGGCGCTGTGGCTCGACGAGGCGACCAGCTTGATGTTGGCCCGCATGGACGTGCCCACGCTCATCGAGTGGACCGCTCTCGATATCCATCCCCCGCTCTACTACATCCTACTGCATTACTGGATCGCGCTGGGCGAGAGTGAGCTGGTCGTACGGGGGCTCTCGACGCTGGCAGCTCTGCTCAGTGTCGGCGTGATCTTTGCGCTCGGGCGTCTGCTTTTCAGCCGGCGGGTCGGGTTGATCGCGGCGTGTCTGCTGGCGTGGTCGCCCTTCCATATCTGGTACTCTCAGGAAGCGCGCATGTATGCCTGGGTCACCCTGTGGATCAGCGCGTCGTTGTTCCTGGCTCTGCGGCTTCTGAAAACTGATGCCACCCCCAGACGGACCTGGCTGACCTGGGTGGGCTATGTGCTGGCGACCGCAGCCGCTTTGTACACGCACTACTATGCTGTTTTTGGCGTGCTCCTGGCTAATCTCTACTTCTTGTATTTTCTGGTGCGCGGGCGTGTGGCCCGTCGGCTTCTCTGGCAATGGGTCGCTTCTCAGGCGGCCGTATTCGTTCTTTTCTTGCCGTGGCTGCCGACGTTTCTGCTGCCCATCACAGTGGGCGGCGGGGGCTGGATCGCGCTGGGGGCCGGCAAGCCCTCTCTGGCCGTGCTGCCTCAGACCGCAGTGCTCTACATGGTTGGCCCGGCGCGGGCGTTCTATCCGAGCCTTTTGCGCCGTGTCGGCTATCTACTGTATGGCGGGCTCTTTGGGATCGCTTTGGTGACGCCGTTCTTCACAGCCAGGCGGCAGAGCAAGCCGCTCGCCGTGAATGTCGGGCGAGAGGATGCGTCCGCGCTCTCGGCGTGGGAATCACTGGGCTTCTGTTTGGCCTATCTGGTGATCCCTCTGGGGATGGCCTGGGTGGCCTCACAGCTATTCAAGCCCATGTATTCGGCGCGCTACATGCTGCCCTTCCTGATCCCGCTGCTGCTGATTGTGGCGCGTGGCGTCGAAGGCCTGCCGCTGCGGTGGTTTCGTTGGGTCACGCTGCTCGTCCTCCTGAGCATCATGGGTTATGGCGTGATGGCTCAGATCCGCATGCAGGACAAGCCCGATTGGCGCGAGGTGGCTGCGTACGTAGAGGCGCACGCCCAGCCGCAAGATGGGGTCCTGTTTCTGCCGGGGTGGCATGCCAAGCCCTATGGCTACTATGCTCAAGACCGATTGACCCTCTATGACGATATCCCCGTGCCCGTCTCGCAGTATCCAACTGAGGTGCCTGCATACCTTGATGAGTTGATCGAGAGGCATGCGCGCATCTGGTTCGTCTGGGAGCAGGGCCACTACACCGACCCTCAGGGCGAGGTCTATGCCTATCTTCAGGGCCGTTGCTCGCAGGTCGAGGATCGCGCCGTGCCCCTGCTCGGGCGGGTGATCCTCTTTGCCAGGCGAGGCTCTGAGAGCCGCAGCGCCACAACCTCGGAGGAGAGCTAGCCATGGCGCACCCGGTAGGTGGCGCGCTCGGGGAACGCGCGCGCAAGCGCGCTTTTGGCCGCGACCTGGCGGTTCTATTGGGCGTGTCGGCCTTGGCAACGGCGTTGCGCCTCTACGACCTGACGGGCGAGAGCCTCTGGTATGATGAGGCCTATAGCGTGTGGTCGAGCAGCATGGAGATCGCCTCGCTGCAGCGACTGTGGGAATGGCAAATCGAGTTCCCACTCTTTTACCTGATGCTCCATTATTGGATGGGTCTCTTTGGGCGGGGTGAATGGGCCGTGAGGGCCTTCTCGGCTCTGGCAGGCATCCTCACCATGGTGCCAATGTACTACCTGGGCGAGGCCATCTTGGGGCGTGGCGTGGGGGCCATGGGGGCGCTCTTACTGGCGGTGAACCCCTATCATATCTGGTACTCGCAAGAAGTGCGCATGTATGCCTGGGCCATGCTCCTCACCTTGGCCTCGCTCTATGCCTTCTGGCGTCTGGCGATGCAGCAGGGCAGGCCACTCAAGGGGCGCTGGGGCTGGTGGGGTGCATACGCCTTGTTGAGTGGGCTTGTCTTCCACCTGCATTACTACATCGGCTGGCTGCTGGTGGCCGAGAATGTCTACTATCTGGGCCTTCTCGTGTGCACAGGTCGCCGTGGCGAGATCGCAGATAAGCCTCGGGCGGTCTCTGCCTGGCGTGAACTCGGCTGGTGGCTGTTGGGCCAGCTGGTGATCCTGCTGATCGCGCTGCCGGCCTTTGCTGTGTTTCGCACCAAGCTACTGACTTTCAATCAGTGGGGCTGGTTGGCCCAGCGCTATGGCGCGCCCGGTCTGGCGCACGTTGTGGACCTGTTGGTCGCATTCACGACGGGGATCAGTTTTCAGGGCTCATCCATGCTTCGGTGGCTGACCCTAGGGGCCTTTCTGGGCCTGGCCCTGTGGGTCCTGTTTCGCACGCTGGCCTGGCGAGACGCGCGCATGACGTGGCTTGATGGCCAGAGCGTCGTGTCCCGGGGCGGGCTGCTGTTCATCTGCCTCGCCTTGGCCTTGCCGGTTGCTTTGGTCTTTCTGCTCGGCCAGTTCACGACGGCCTGGGTTCCTCGCTATCTGATCCTGTTCATGCCGGCATACCTGTTGCTGGTGGCCATTGGGGCGCGTCGGCTGCGAGGCGTTTTGGCGGGCGTAGCCTTGGCATTGGCGCTGCTCGGCAGCATGTACGCGCTGTACGGCCTCTATGCGGGCCAACAAAAGGAGGATTGGCGTGGCGTCGTAGGCTATCTCAGGCGCCAGATTCAGCCTGCAGACGTGCTCGTGCTGATGGACGAGGAATGCCGCGTGCCGTTCGACTATTACGCGGATCGTCAGGCGCTGCCTCAGACCGCGCCGCGGGTGCCGGGTTACGACTGGAGCTTGGGCGTCAAACGCGTCGGCCTCAGTCGCTTTGCCAGCGAGGCCCAGCTCGACGCTGCGGCGCGGCAGATGCTCGAGGAGCTCCGTTTCGCCAGTGTCACGCCAAGCCGTCTGTGGGTGGTCTTGAGCCATGCCGACGGTGCCGGTCTCCTGGCACGCCTGGATCGCACGGAGAACCTGCGACGCACCGAGACGCCCTCGTTCGTCGGAGTGGATGTCGTGGCGTACAGCCTGGGGAGTGCACCATGACGGTGCGGCCTGCCACGGCCTCAGTCCCTGCCGGCGGCCTGCGTTGGAGATGGCATCTGGCCGTGCTGGCACTGTTCGCACTCCTCACGGCCATCATGACCTGGCCTCTGGTGGTGCATTTCGGCAGCGCGGTTCTGGGGCCCCCAGGCGACAATCTGGAATACGTCTGGAAAATGTGGTGGTTCAAGCATGCGTTGCTCGATCTGAAGGTGTCGCCCTTTTTCAACCCGGACGTGTTCTATCCTTTTGGCTATCCACTGGCCCTCTCAGAGACCACGATGGCCAACACCGTGCTCTGGCTGCCGATCACGGCCCTTTTCGGCGAGACGGTGGCTTATAATGCGGCGATGTATCTCTCGTTTGTCCTCAGCGGATATGGGCTCTTTTTGCTGCTGCAGGATCTGGAATGCAGTGCTCTGGCGAGCGTTTTCGGGGGGGCTGTCTTTGCGTTCTGCCCCTACCGCATGTCTCACCTGGGCGCCGGGCACCTGCCTCTCATGGGCACAGGATGGATCGCCCTGCTATTCTGGGCTGTCGAGCGTATGCTGCGCCAACCGTCCTGGCGCAGAGGTTGGCTGGTGGGGCTCTTTGGGGGTCTGACGGCGCTCTCGTCGTGGTACTATGCCTTTATGGTCGGGCCGTTCGTCCTGGGATATGCGTTACTCCGTTGGCTTGCTGTGCGACACAGAGGAGACACGACCCGCCGCTCTTCACATCGGGACGCCCTCTTGGGCTGGAGCCTCGCGATCATCATGGGAGGCCTGCTGTTGGCGCCAGCGGCGGTCCAGACCGTGAAGCTATATCGAGGCGGCCAGATGGGCTACAGCCATTCGCTGGCCTATGTGGACCAATGGTCGGCAAGCCCCGTGGACTTTATCTATCCCAATGCGATGCATTCCCTCTGGGGGGCGGGGCTGACGCGCAGCTACTGCCAGAATATCAATGAGAACCTGATCTATCTGGGATGGGTTTCGCTTATCCTCGCCCTGTTTGGTCTTGTGTGCAGTCTCAGAGCAAGCGATAGGCGAGGCAGATGCCTCAAGGTGTATGCTGGGTTAGGGGCGGCCGCCTTTGTTCTGGCGCTAGGCACCACATTGCATTACGCGGGCGAGCCGGTATACTTGCGAGTGCCAGCCGCGGTGGAGTATCAGGTCTCGCGCGTCCTGTATGTCCTGACAGGCAGACTCGCCTTGAACAAGGTGAGTTACGGGGCGATGCAACGCGAAGGGGCAATCATCCTGCCCATGCCGACGCTGCTGCTCTATCTCTTTGTGCCGTTCATGAGCGCCATGCGCGTGTGGTCGCGTTTCGGGTTGTTGGTTGTGCTGAGCGTGGCCGTCCTCTCCGCTCGCGGACTGGATGTCGTCCTGACGAGACCTGCACGGAGCGGTCAGCAGGCGCCTGGCATGGGTCGCACATGCCTTGGCATGGGATTGCTGCTGCTCGCGCTCTTGGATCTGTCGGTCCTGCCCTATGCCTATGGGTACACCGAGGTGCGCGGCCAGCCTGTGGATGAGTGGCTCGCCGCCCAATCGGGCGATGGAGCGATCATGCATTACCCTCTGGAAAAGACCTGGTATGGTTGGATGCTTTATCCTCAGCGCGTGCATCGGCATGCCATGGCCTATGGATATGGCACCTTTGCTCCAGAGGCGTACGAGGAGGCCGCCGAGACGCTGGCGGGATGGCCCGCTGAGAGCGCTCTGGAGCAGCTCAGGTCTTGGCGAGTCCGGTATGTATTGGTGGGTGCGCACAGCTATGGCCCGGAATGGCCGCGGATTGAGGCGCGCATCGCGGAGCTTGAAGGGCTGCAGGCCATCGGCGTCTGGCAGGATCGCCCGCTCTTCCGCGGCGATCGATTGCTGCATCTGGTTGAGCCACGCGCTGATGTGCCCTCCACAGAGTTGATCAATGGAGATCGACAGGCTTTTCTGAACGACCAAATCCACGTCTACGAAATCCGACAAGAGGCCCATGCTGCCCATGCATGGGGCGCGAAGTGAGGCGATCGATGCAAAGGATCCCTGTGGCGGAACCCGATCTGAGCGGGAATGAGCTGGAATACGTGACCGAGTGCGTGGTGACTGAGTGGGTCTCCTCGCTGGGCAAGTATGTGGGGGCCTTTGAGGAGCGCATGGCCGCTTTGTGTGAGCGGCGCCACGGCCTTTCGGTCTGCAATGGCACGGCGGCCCTGCATCTCGCGCTGGCCACTCTGGGGATTGGCCCGGGCGATGAGGTGCTGGTGCCCGCGCTGACCTTTGTGGCCACCGCCAATGCGGTGAGCTACACGGGCGCAACCCCGATCTTTGTCGACTCGGAGCCGGACTACTGGCAGATGGACGCATCCCTGCTCGAGGCGGCCATCACCGAGCGTACCAAGGCGATCATTCCGGTGGACCTATACGGCCATCCGGTGGACATGGATGCGATGCTGGAGGTGGCGCGGCGGCACGATCTCTACGTGATCGAGGATGCCGCCGAGGCGCACGGCGCCCTCTACAAGGGACATCCTTGTGGCTCCATGGGCGATATCTCTTGCTTTAGTTTCTACGGTAACAAAGTGATCACGACCGGCGAGGGGGGCATGCTGACCCTCAACGATGAGAGCTGGTACGAGCGCGCCAAGTTCCTGCGCGACCATGCCATGTCTCCCACCCTGCGGTATTATCATCCCCTGATCGGCTACAATTACCGACTGACCAACCTCCAGGCCGCCTTGGGCCTGGCGCAGCTCGAGCGCCTGGAGTGCTTTGTCGAGATCAAGCGTCGCAATGCGGCGCTGTACCGCGAGCGATTGGGGGATGTTCCCGGCATCACGTTGCACCCCGAGGCGCCCTGGGCCAGCAACGTCTACTGGATGTATTCGATCCTGATCGGTGACGCGTTTCCGCTGTCGCGCGACGAGACGATGGCAGCCCTGCGCGAGCGTGGCGTGGACACGCGCCCCTTTTTCCATGCTATTCATACGATGCCCTGCCATCTGCGGCAGATCTCGCTGCCAGTGGCAGAGGATCTAGCGGCGCGTGGGATCAACTTGCCTAGCTCCGTCAAGCTTGGCGAGGCCCAAATCGACTACATCTGCGAGCAGTTGGCCGAGTTGGCTGTTCCTGACTAGGGCTACCGTTTGAGAGGATTGCTGTGACCTTTCGCATTGAACTCTTCTCAAGAGAGCATACTGGAGCTGCTGCGGAGATTCACGCCGAGGGCCAGCCGGGCACCTTCTTGACGCGGCTCGGTCCGGCCTTCTTGAGGGCGCTCTATGGCCAGATGGCCGCCTCCCCTGCCTGCTTTGGTTTTGTGGCTTTGGCAGGGGATGACCAAGTCCTGGGTCTGGTGGTAGGCACATTCGATTCGGGGCGGCTCTTCAAGGAGTTGATTCGCGCCCGAGGCCTCGCCTTGGCGCCGGCGGTCTGTCTTGCCGTGCTGCGCGATCCCTCCTTGGTGCGCTATCTGCTCGAGACGATACGCCGTCCGAACGCAGAAGGCGCGCCAGCAGGCGAGGCTGAGCTGCTCTTCATCGGCGTGCGCTCAGGTGCGCGCGGGCAGGGACTGGGCCAGGCGCTCTTTCAGAGCTTCGTCGCTGAGCTTCATCGGCGCGGGATCGAAAGTATGGGGCTGATTGTGGACGATGCGAACACACGTGCGCAAAGGTTCTATCAGAGGCGCGGTATGCAGCTGGTGCGTAGCCTGGTCATGTATGGACGGCTGATGCATTGGTATCGGCTCTCGCCCGTGTCGCGGCAGAAGCTCGATCGTCAGGGTGAGCCGCAGCCTACAGGGCAGGCGGGACATGTCTGAGCGCTCTCTCTTCTCGCGATTCCGGCGTACGTTCGTCAAGGGGCCATCAGCTGGCGCCACCAGGCGGCGTTGCCTGGCCGCTCTCTTGAGCTGGGGCATTCCCTTGGTGATCATCGTCTTGCTCACCGCATGGCTCATGCGCAACTGGCTATGGCCTTACGTGGCGCCTGAACGCTTTGCCCAGCCGATGTTGCCGACCTCGTCGCGTCGCGAAGTTCTCACCGAGATGGCCGTCGTATGGATGTTCACGCAAGAGCTTGGCCAGGGCGACATGCTGAACGAGTGGAATCCATACTGGTTCTCTGGATTTCCATGGCTTCGATTCCTATCTTATCCTGTTTACTATCTCGTGGCTGGGCTTGCGCTCTGGAGCGGGCTGGCTCTGGATGAGGCGCTGGTCGGTTTCTACTTTCTGGTCATGGCAGGCTCTGGGATCAGCATGTATCTCTATCTGCGCAAGGTGCTCTGCCCACCCGGCGAGCGCTCACTGGCCGGATACGCTGCTGCGCTCATAGGTGCCTGCATCTATGAGCTGTTTCCGTATCACAATCACGTCGGGGTGGAAACGTGGATTCATGCCGCCTTCTGGGTGATCCTGCCCCTGGCGTTGTGGGCTATAGAGTCGGAGAGAGTGTATCCAGGCCTTTCTGTCGATTGCGTCCCCCGCAAGCAAGGCGCTCAAGAAGACGACGGCGAGATGCCATCCGCCCCCGGCCTGAGTGAGACGCTGCCATCCCGTATGCCGCGCCTTTTCCTGATCGGACTGATTCTGGCGCTGTTTCCTATCATCAGCAGTGAGTATGCACTCATCGCCGGGCCGTTTGTCGTGCTCTATCTGGTGCTGCACGAATTCAATGCGGGTCAGCCCATCACTCCCGGATCGCCCCTAAGGGCGCGCGTCCGCGATCTACGCAGCCGTCTTGGGCGTGTGGCGACGGGCTGCGCCATTGTGGGGCTCGTCGCCATCGGCGTGTCTGCTTTCTTCTGGTTGCCTGGCCTCTTGGAGACCCACAACGTGGGCATTCACGCCAAACACGCGCAAGGCACGACCTTTTCGGACGAGTTGCTTCGCGACTATTCCGTGACCCCGAGTCTGGTCTGGTATGCGGTGGGGCAACGTCTGAATCTCCCCGGGGCCTTACGGCTGACGGTCGACGATCCGCAATTGCCCAGTTTGGTACACTCTTTCTGGAGCGTGGCTTGGTATCCTGGGCTCTTTGTCACCTTCCTGGCATTGCTCGGGCTTGGCACCGTGCGACGCCACTTTGCTGCTGCCGCCGCGGCTATCGGGCTCGTTCTGGCGATCCTGATGGCATCTGGCCCCACATTTGCCTTGAACTTTTTCAACCGGCTTCCTGTCATCGGTCGCCTCTCGCCATTTCGAAGCTTGCTCCTGGTCGTGACCTTTATGTCCATCCTTGCCGGATTCGGCGTGCGTTGGTTGCTCGAGAGGCTGCCTGGGCGCCTCTCGGGCTGGATGGCGTGGGTAGGACGGGTTCTCGGCTGGCGAGCTTTGGCCGATCTTCGGTCTTCGCGCTGGATTCGGAGGGTGCTCGCTTTGGGTGCGAGCTTGCTGATCACCGTGGCCATCATTCTCGATCTGTCCCCGGCTGCAGGGGCCTACCAGACGACAGCGGCCTATTTCAGCGAGAGCGAGAAACAGGCCTATGCCTGGCTGGCCGAACACGGATCCACTGGTCGCTTGTGGGAGGCCTCGGCATTGCCGCGTGACCAGTATCTCAGGGCCATCTCTTTGATCGAGCTGCCCATGCCGCGCTTTGTCGGCTACTATGATAATGGAGCGCCTCTGCACACCTGGCAGCAAACGGCTTGGACCGAGCTGGCAGTAGTGCTTCATCTCCACCAGGTGCGTTACGTTCTCTTGCGCGAGAACGATGGGATCACCGCCGAGATTCGGCCTCAGCTCAGAGAGGCGAATTACGCCGTCGCCTACGAGGTAGGCGACATTCAGATCTGGGAGAACCCGGACAACGGCTCGTACGCTCACTTTTACAGCCTCACTGCGTTGGACGTGGCGGATGACTTTTATCTCTCTTTCAAGGCTCTGCCGCCCTTGGTGCGACGCGGTATCGCCTTGATTGCCAATGACGTGGCTGTGGGTCCTGGCCTGCGACGGAACCAGCAGCGCATCTTTGATCTGCGCGATCCTGAAGCGCTTCCTGTTGACTACTTGCTCATTGACGAGTCGGTCATCGAGGCGGGTGATGCGACGGTGATTCTGCCTCGCTCATTGGAGAATCGCTTCTTGAGACAGGAGGACCTTCAGCAGTTACCCTCGGCCCCCGCTGTGGATGCTTGGGTGTGGCCAGAGCGGCTCTCTTGGGGCGAGATCCATGTCGAGACAGAGATTCCACACAGGGGCGTACTTACCGTAGCCGAGTCTTGGTACCCGCATTGGCGCGTCACCGTGGACGGCGAGCCCAGACCCGCTCTACGCGTGAATTGGGCACTTTTGGGTGTGCGCTTGGAGCCAGGGCTGCATCGCGTGGACTTTGGCTTTCAGCGTCCCTGGTATGTCCTTGCCAGCTATGCGATGAGCTTCCTCACCCTGGCTGGTATGCTCCTCTGGTGGACGCACTATCTCGCGCGCAGGTTGGCGCAACCTCGCCTTGAGCTCGGCGAGCCCTACCCAGCGCTGGTGGAGGAGGAGCAGGTCACGCCATGATGGCATAGGAGCAAGATGAGCAGCCAGACAGGTGAGCCCAGCCAGGACTTTCTTGAGGCGTACCTCGCCGAAGCACCAGCGGCTCTCGCGCTCTTGCGCGCCGTAGAGTGTCGCGAACTGAACGATTACGAATTCGAGCCTCCTATCCTGGATCTGGGCTGCGGCAACGGATTGATGGCGAGTATCCTGCGTGAAGGGTGCGTTGAGTCTGTAGATGCTGGGCTAGACCTGGCCTGGGATGCTCTCTCGCTGGCCAAGGGCCGGGGAATCTACCGAATTGTGACCTGTGCGGATTTGACACACATGCCTTTTGGCAACCGGATCTTTGGTACGGTGCTATCGAACTCTGTGCTTGAGCACGTGCCCGACCTCGCGCAGGGCCTGCGTGAGGTTGCCAGGGTGTTGGCGCCTTCAGGACGGCTGATCTTCACCGTGCCCACTGAGCGATCGTCCCAGGCGTTGTCAGGGGCCGCGATCTTACGTGGATTGGGGTTGCGCGCGCTCGCCGTGCGTTATGCCGCGGCCTACGATCGGGCTTTTGGGCAGGTTCATCTCTACGATGTGCCTACCTGGCGCGAACTGCTTGAGGAGAGCGGATTGAGGCTTGTGGAACACCGCCGCTATGCGCCCGCGCGCATGCTGAGGTTGCATGACTTGCTCATGCCGCTCAGTCTATCTGGCTACCTGAGTAGGCGCCTGATGGGCAGATGGATTTGGTACCACCGTTGGCGCCGTCATGTGCTGGTCCCAGCCATGGCGGCTCTGCTGCGCGGGGTGTACGAGAGCACTCGGAACGCGTGTTCGCTGCTGATGGTAGCGATGCTGCAAGACTAGAGTTGGTTGGCTCCCATGCCCTGGGTTGTGCGGCCAACAGACACGCCCAAGACCTGACGCGAGTGGAGGGTTAGGTGAACGTTTCCGTCGTCTTGCCAACCTACAACGAGGTCGGCAATATTGTGCCTCTCATCGAGGCCATTCAGAGCGTGCTCAATGGCGCTTTGATAAGCCATGAGATCATTGTTGTGGATGACAACTCGCCCGATGGAACGGCGCAGGCGGTGCGCGATCGCTTTGGCCATGACGAGCGCATTCGCCTCTTTGTGCGTACCGAGGGGCGCGGCCTGGCTACCGCCATCGCCCATGGCATCTGTCGGGCTCAGGGCGATGTGGTGGTGGTCATGGACACCGACTTTAACCATGATCCCATCCTTTTGCCCCAGATGGTCAAGTTCCTCGAGTTCTACGATATCATCATCGGGTCGCGCTTTACGATGGGCGGTGGGATGGAGGAGCGTTGGCGGTACTATGCCAGTTTCCTTTTCAACTTTGTTGTACGGCTGATCTTGCGCACGCAGATTGCCGACAATCTATGCGGCTTCTTTAGCATGCGCCGTGACAAGTTGATGTCGATGGATCTGGAGGGAGTATTCCGCGGGTATGGTGAGTACTTTATGCACTTTTTGTTTCTGGCCTGGCGAAAAGGGTATCACATCCTGGAGGTCCCAGCTTACTATCGCATTCGGCCCCACGGCCAGAGCAAGTCGCGCTTTCTCAAGATGTTGGCCAGCTATAGTTTGACCGCGATCAAGGTGCGCTTGGGGATCCGGTGAGCGCCAGGCCGATCATGGCCGGCGCAGTCCGCAGTTCAAACGAGGGATGACGATGAGTGCCAAGAAACGGGAGCGACGCACTTCCGCTCAGAAGCAAAGAGCTTTGGTGATTGTGCCCACGTATAATGAGGCCGAGAACATCGAGCGTCTGGTGATCGAGATTCTGGAACAGCCTGCGCCTCTCGATGTGGTGGTGGTCGACGATAACTCGCCGGATGGGACGGGCCGTATCGCGGACAGCCTGGCCCAACGCCATGACCGGGTGAGCGTGATCCACCGCCCGGGCAAGATGGGCTTGGGCACGGCCTACATTGCGGGCTTTCACCGGGCGCTAGAGATGGGCTATGGCTATGCCATCACCATGGACGCCGATTTCTCTCACAATCCCAAGTATCTGCCCGCTCTATTGGGGCTGATGGCCCACTGTGACTTGGGGATCGGTTCCCGCTATGTGAAGGGAGGCGGCAGCACGGGCTGCACCTTGCCGCGCATCATTCTGAGCCGAGGCGCCAATGCATGCGCCAAGTTCATGTTGGGCCTGAAGGCCCACGACTGCACGGCGGGCTTTCGGTGCTACAAGACCCAGGTGCTGCGCGCTATCGAGCTCGACACGATCTTTTCCAGCGGATATTCCTTTCTGGTCGAGATGGTTACTCGCTGTCAACGTCGGGGTTTTCGGATCGGCGAGACGCCGATCATCTTCGACAACCGGCGGTTGGGGCGCTCCAAGATCTCGCGGATGGAGATCCTCAAATCTTTCTACACCATCTTTCGCTTGCGCTTTGCATGGCTGCCTTGGGATCGTTGGGTGCGGGGCTACAAGAGGCGGCGCGGCGACGTGAGTTCAGGCACGCGTTGAGGGCAATATGGCGAGTCGTGATACGAGCGTTGGGCTCGAAAATGGGGATGTAGCTCGTAGAGTGGTCATCATCATGCCCGCCCACAATGAGGCTGAGAACCTGCCACAGGTGTTTGCCGAGTTGCGCAGCCATGTGCCGGGTGTCGATGTGGTGGTCATCGATGACTATTCGAGCGATGACACGGCCAGCGTGGCGCGGGCCTGGGGGGCACATGTAGTCAGCCTGCCCTGCAATCTGGGCTACGGGGGCGCTATTCAGACGGGTTTCAAGTACGCTGTCGAGCGGGGTTATGACTACGCTGTGATGCTCGACGCGGATGGCCAGCATGACCCGCTGTACATTCCGGCATTGCTGCAGCCGGTGCTGCGGGCCGAGGCCGACGTGGCCATCGGGTCGCGCTTCTTGGGCAGCATGACCTACAACGCTGGCTGGCTCAAACGCACAGGTATGGCCGTCTTCGCGGCGATTGCCACCCGCTTCACCAGACGGAGAGTGACAGATCCAACGTCCGGCTACCAGGCCATGAATCGCAGGGTGCTCTGTTTCTTTGCGCGCGAGAACTATCCCTCCGACTATCCCGACGCAGACACACTGCTCACGCTCTACTACTCCGGGTTCCGGGTCCAAGAGGTGCCGGTGCGCATTCGTGAACGCCTGGCTGGGGTGTCGATGCACAGCAGTTGGAAGGTGATCTACTACATATTCAAGATGTTGTTGTCGATTCTTATGATCCTGGTCAGGCACAAGACGCGCCAGCGTGCGGTCTGTTTCGCGGACCCGCGAGGCGCAACGCCATGCAGCCAGGGGCCAAGGGACGAGCTATCTGATGCGCAATGCGCTCTCGATTGATCTAGAGGACTGGTTCCACGCCGAATTGGTGCGCCCGTTGGTCCAGCCACAGACTGCAGGCCGCAGCCCCGAACGGCGCGTCGTCTGGGCGGTTGAGCCGATTCTGACCTTGTTGCGTCGCTATGATGTGCGCGCCACTTTTTTCGTCGTGGGCGATGTGATGCGCCACCACCCGGACCTTATCCGTCGCATTCACGCGCACGGACACGAGATCGGTTGTCACGGCTGGAGCCATCGCACATTGTGGAGTCTGGATCCAGAGCGTTTCGCCTGGGAGTTGAACGAATTCGATCGCGATGCCTCGTGCGTGCTAGACCCTCAGGAGATCGTGGGATTCCGTGCGCCCACCTTCTCCCTGGATGAGCGGACCGGCTGGGCACTTGAGGTCTTGAGGGCGCATGGCTTTCGTTACGACTCGAGCATCTTTCCGATGCATACAGGGCTCTATGGCGTGGACGATTGCCCCCCGGAGCCGTACAGGCCGACGGCGCAGGAGCCCACGCGTGACCATCTGCCCGATTCCGAGTCATACCTAGTGGAGTTCCCCATGACGGTGTATCGGGCGGCGGGATTTCGGGTTCCCGTCTCAGGGGGCTTTTACATGCGCGCGCTGCCACTGCCCGTTCTGCGCTCCTTGTTGTCGCGAGTCAACGCTCAGGGCCATCCTTTCGTGATCTACCTGCACCCCTGGGAAGGCGATGTACAGACACCGCGCTTGAAAGGCCTAGCGCCTCTCAAGCGCTTTGTGACCTATTACAATAGGGCCACAACGCTGCGGAAACTGGAGGCTCTGCTCAGCGCCTTTCCTTTCGCGCCCTTGAGGGAGGTGCTCGGAATCGAGGGGGGACGCCTGCCCAAGGCGCCCGGAGATTCAGGCTCATGAACCAAGGGTCACGCTCCTTGGCAGGATCTCACGCTTCCTGCCTGCAGCAAGTCTGGCGGGGGCTGTTCAGTCATCGTTGGCAGTTGCCCTCTGTGATTCTGGTGCTCGCTCTGGTAGGCCTCTTCGCGAGTGATTTGTGGCGCATCTGGCGCATCACGAATCATCACGATCTTCAGGTCTTTATGCTCGCGGCGCGCCGCCTCCTGGCCGGCGAGGATATCTACCGCGACGCGTTGCCCTTCAAGAGCTCGGTGGAGGCCGGCACGTTCAGCATGAAAGGCGAGGCGGTGGTGTGGCCCTATGCCTACGCACCGACCATTGCCCTGCTCTTTGCGCCCTTCATGGGCTTGCCGGAGCGGCTGGTGGAGCTCGGTTGGTGGACAGTGAATGTCCTGTCTCTACTTCTCGGGGCATGGCTCAGCCTGAGAGCAATGTTCCCGACCGGCGCTGGGGTGGCTCCCGCGCACGTTGCGCTCTTGCTGCTCCTTTTCTTCCGTTTCGATCCCGTCGTGGTCGCGTTGCGCCTGGGGCAGATCGAGCTGTTGCAGTTCCTGCTCCTCGCGCTGACGCTCTATGGCTTGACTCGTAACCAAAGGCGCCGACTGTGGGAGCGTGTGGCTGGCGTAGCGCTCGGCCTGGCCACAGCGCTCAAGTTCTTCCCGGGCGCGCTGATCGCCCTGCTGATCTGGCGCAGGCGTTGGCGGCCGGCGGTATGGGCCGGCGCCGTGGCTTTGGCGGCCGTCGGGGCTTCGTTTGCCATCACGGGTTGGCAAGCCGTGCGGGATTATGCCGCCTTTGCGAGGATGTACGGCGTCGGTGGCGCTTTTGCGGGCTTTCCTCTGAACCAGTCGTTCAACGGCTTTTTCAGCCGCAACCTCATCCCGAATGTTTTCAGCCCCACGCTCAAAGGTTGGGATCTGACGGCTCTGGCCAAGGTACTCATCCTGTCTGTGGATCTGATGGTGCTGGGCATCAGTGCCTGGCTCACATGGCACCCGCAACCATGGCCTGCCCAGCCCAGCGTTGAGGACGATACCCGCTTTGCGCTGGAATTTGGCTTGGCGGTGTTGGCCCTCCTACTCGTCTCGCCCCACTCCCAGGTCTACACCTATACGTGGGCTGGCATCCCGCTTGTCGCTCTGGCCGTATGGTTGCTGCAGGCAAAGTACCCATCTCGACGAGTTGGACAGGCAGGAGGCGACGTGGGTTGGGGGCCGTGGGTCGTTCTGGTTTTGGCGTATCTGCTCATGGGGCGGCACTTTATGTTGTACCGACCCGGGCTGACGCGCCTCGTCGAGGCTCATTACTTGTTTGGCGCCCTGATGGCCTGGGGTATCTATGGGGTGATCCTATGGCGTTGGCGCTCTCTACTCGGGCGCGTCCATCGCGAGAAGCGAGTCCGCGACGCTGAGCGCTCACCTGCAGGCCTGAACCCTATCGCGCACGACGGAGCATAGAGGAGCGACCCATGATCTGGCGAGCACGGCTTTTTTTCGTTGGGCTAGGTGTCTTGGTTCTGGTCTTTGTGGTCAACCTTGTGCGCACAAAAAAGCTCAAGGAAGAGTACGCCCTGCTCTGGTTGCTGATGGCGGTGGCCCTGGTGGTCGCGCCCCTGCTGATCGATCTCATCGACGAGATCTCCTTTGCCATCGGCATCGACTATCCGCCCGCTCTAATCATCGTCATCGCATTGGTCTGTTTTGCTTTGATTTTCTTTCAAATCTCGGTGAGTATCTCGCGCTTTAGCGAACAGATCAAGAACCTGAGCCAGGATCTGGCCTTGACGCGCAGACGCGTCGAAGAGCTCGAGGCGCACCTCGGCGAGCGTCTGGAGGAAGGCGGGGTCGTGCAGGAAGGGCCCGGCGATTGAGTGCCGACCGATCAACAGGGCGTTGGGAGCCGTTGAACGCACTGTGGAAGGGATCATGACCGCTGATGAACGTTGATCACGACGCCGATCGAAGCGCACTACGCTGGCTGTCAGTGGTAGTGCTGGTGGCCCTAGCCCTCAGAGTGGGGCTGGCCTCCTTCCCACGGCTGATTCGCTGGGACGAGCCGGACTATCTTTGGTTGGGTAAGAGCCTCTTCGCCGGTCAGGGATATACGATCAACGGCGTGCCCGAACTGCACTACACGCCCCTCTTCCCCCTGCTGGCGGGTGCGATCTACATGCTGACGGGCAATCCAGAGTTGGCCAGCTCGTTTTGGTTCGTTCTCCTGGGCGCGCTGCTGCCGTTGCCGATCTACTTTGTCGCTCGGCGCATGTATGGCGAGCGGATTGCCCTGCTCAGCGCGGCGTTGGTCGCTGTCTTCCCTGGGCTCAGCTCGGCGATCCTCTATTGGGGCACGATGACCGAGCCTCTGTTCATGTTGCTGATCTACGGCGCGCTCTGGGCAGCGCTGGTCGCGCTGGATCGTGAGGTTTGGTGGCGCTTTGCTCTCGTGGGCCTGCTCCTGACCCTTGCCTACCTGACGCGACCTGAGGGGCTGATCTGGCTGGTCGCCTTTGGTGTGCTCTTTGTGTTCGTGTGGGGCATCCGCCGCAAGCTCTGGCGCTGGCGGACGATGCTTTATCTGGCGGCCTATATCATGGCCTATCTCGTCGTCTCGGCGCCCTATCGTCTCTACATCCATCAGCATACGGGGCGTTGGATGGCGACGGGCAAGCTGGCGATCACCTATGATATCGGGCAAGCCGTCCTGGAGGGCGATGCAGCGCTTTACGACAAGGTCACGGCCAGCCTCGACGAGACCACCGGCGAGATCCTCTGGTGGTCAGGCGAACGCTTTGAGCGCAGCATGGCCGATGTCCTGCTGGAGAACCCCTCTGATGCGCTCCAGCGAATCTGGCGCAATGTAGGGCGCATGGAGGCGGCGGTCTTTGCGGAAACGATCTTTCCACTCTTTCTGCTCGCACCTATGCTCTTGGGCTGGTGCCGTCGTCCCTGGACGCGCCATCGCCTGGAGCAAGAGGCGGCCCTTTGGTTCACGATCTTGCCGGTGTCTGCCTTTCTGCCATTCCATGTCGAGGTGCGGTTCTTCTCGCCAGCCTTCCCAGGGTTGCTGATCTGGCTGGCTGCGGGTCTCGCACGTTTGGGAGAGTGGGCGGACGAAACGCTGACGGCCTGGCTCAGCCCCGTGGGGGAGACAGGAACGCCCGTCTCTGTGAGCCGGGCCTCTGTGGATACAGGCCGGCGCTGGCCGATGCTTGTGATCGCGGTTGTGCTGCTGGGCTATCTGGGGCTGGCCCATGTGCGCACGGTGCAGGCCGGCATGAACAGTCTCAGCTATGCGCACCGTGTGGCTGGGCTGTGGCTGAAGAAGCATACCCCGCCTGACACGAAGGTCATGTCGCGCGATCTGGCCATCTCGCTCTATGCAGAACGGGGCTTTGTAGTCTCCCCGCGGGCCGAATATGGCCGCTATCTGGACTATGCGCGACGTCGGGGCGCAACCTATCTGGTGGTGGATGAGCGCGAATTGACGGTCCTGAGGCCACACCTGGCGTTCTTGCTCGATACTCAGAACCCACCTCCGGAGCTAGAGCCTGTCTTTGCGGCTCGGGACCGTCACGGGCGCACCATCGTATACGTCATAAAGGACTGAACGGATGGCGATCGAAAGCGAGGGGAGAGTGGTCTCTAGCTTGCCGCAGCCGATGCAGGAAACGCAAGAGCCCAAAAGCGCATTCGCAGGTACCGCGTTCCCACACTGGGGTCTGCTTCTGCTCATCTGGGTCGGGGCTATCCTGCTGCGCTGGACCCTGACGCAAGGCGTGCGCGTTGTGTGGGGCGATGAGCCTTTCTACTTGTGGCTCGGCCGCAATTGGATCAAGGGTGAGGGGTTCGGTTTCATGGGGCACGCCGATGTGCACCATGGGCCTCTCTTCCCGATGTTGGCGGGGGTGCTCTATCTGCTGACCGCGGATATGGCCCTGTCGAGCGAGATCATCTACATCGTCGTGGGGGCTGCCTCTGTCTTTCCGATGTATGGCATGGGATATGAGCTCTATGACCGGCGGGTGGGGCTGATCGCGGCGGCGGTGACGGCCGTCTTTCCCGCTCTGAGCGCCTCTGTCTTGCATTGGGGCACGATGACCGAGCCGCTCTATCTTTTCCTGGTGATCTCAGGGCTCTGGGCTGGGCTCCTGACGATGCGGCCGCTCTGGAGCCCGAAGCGCGGCAGCGCACGTGCGCCCTGGTGGTCTCCGGGCCTCACAGGGCTCTCGTTTGGCCTCGCCTATCTGACGCGCCCAGAGGCTATCAACTACTTCCTGGTGATCGGGCTGTATATCGCGGTGTTGGCCATCGTGCGGGGCGCCTTGAGGCGTTGGCGTTTCTGGCTCGGGGTGGTCTCCTATCTGCTGGCCTTTGCGCTGGCCTTTGTGCCCTATGCTTACTACGTGCGCTTGAATACCGGGACCTGGATGGTGAGCGAAAAGGTGGGCATTGCCTATCTGACCGGCATCGGTCTGGCCCATGGCGACACCGCTGCTTTCGATCGCTCCACGTGGGGGCTAGACTCGACCGGCCTGGAGACCTTTTTCTTCTCATCCGAGAGCTATGACGTGAGTATGCTGCGGCTCATCCTCGACGATCCCAAGACCTTTGCGATCGTGCTCTATATGAATGTGCAGAGCCTCGTACGTGTGCTCATCGACTGGACGCTCTTTCCCTATGCGCTTGTCCCGCTCGCATTTCTGGGCCT
>JAFGLK010000147.1 GCA_016928125.1 Anaerolineae bacterium | reverse complement strand
TAGCATCAGAGAGATGAGAGTGAGAGCGGGTGGCTACGAGAATCACCGGCGGCCCCGCCCTGTACATTCGAAGACAAGCCGATCATCTTGGGCGCTATCTGCTCGAGCAGGCGCTGCAACTGCTGTTGGGAGGCATCCCTACGCCGGTGGGGATGGGGCTGAGGGCGATCTTCTACCGACTCATGCTCCATATGGAAGGCGCGGCAGCCATTGAGGCGGGTGTACGTTTGCGCTACGCCAACCATATCACCCTGGGGGCGCGGGCCTATTTGGATCATAGCGTATATATCCATGCCTGTCCCCGCGGTGTGCAGATCGGATCGGGCACGTTGGTGATGCATGGCGCCATCCTGCATGTCTACAACTTTCGTCATCTGCCCCATGCGGGCATTCGAGTCGGTCGCGATGCGCTCATCGGGGAGTACACGGTCATCCGTGGGCAGGGCGGCGTCTCTTTGGGGGATCGCGTCTATACCTCGCCCATGGTGCAGATCCTGGCCGTGAACCATGTATTCGCTGACCCGACGCGTTCCTTTGTGGAGCAGGGCATCACCGCTGAGGGGATCGAGATCGAGGACGACGTGTGGATCGGCGCCGGTGCGATAGTGACCGACGGGGTACACATCGGCCGAGGGGCAGTGGTAGCAGCGGGTGCCGTGGTGACCGAGAACGTGCCAGCGCACACGGTGGTGGGCGGAGTTCCAGCCAAGCCCATCCGCGCCATTGATGGCAGTATGCATGCGAGCGATGGGCAGATCTTTCTGAGCGGGCTGGATGAGAGAGGGTTCGGGCGGGGATCAGAGCCTTGACGTCGAGGGAGTGATCGTGGCTGAGTCGAGCAAAGCGAGCCCTGGATATGATGGCATGACGACACTGTCTCTTGTCATCCCTGCCTACAATGAAGAACAGGGCATCGGACGCATGATCGAGCGCGTTCGAACCATTCGCGTGGCGCTGCAAGAGATGGGCGTGGATCTGGAGTTGCTCGTCGTCGACGATGGGTCTGCCGATGGCACAGCCGCCGTCGCCGAGGAGCATTCCGATGTGCGCCTGATTCGCCACAAGACGAACCGAGGCTATGGAGCCGCCCTCAAGACGGGCTTCTCGGCCGCTCAGGGTGAGTGGCTCGGATTCCTCGATGCCGATGGCACCTATCCTCCCGAGTTTCTGCCTGAACTCTGCAGGCCGCTCTTTGCCGGGGCTGACCTGGTGGTGGGGTCACGGCGCTCAGGAGCCGAGAGCAAGATGCCGCCCGTACGGCAGGTGGGGAATTATATCTGGTCCAGCCTGGTGACCATCTTGGGCAACCATCGGGTGGCTGACCCTGCCAGCGGCATGCGCCTGGTGCGACGTTCCGCTCTGGAGCTCCTCTACCCTTTGCCCGACGGGCTGAACTTTACGCCGGTGATGAGCACACGCGCCGTACACGAGGGGCTGCGTGTGGTGGAGGTCCCCATCCCGTATGAGGAGCGCGAAGGTCGCTCCAAGCTGCAGGTCGTTCGGGATGGCATGCGCTTTCTGCGGACCATCCTGTGGACCTCGCTCAACTACAATCCTGTGCGCGTGTTGGGGGGCATCGGCCTGGCCGCCATCGCCATGGCTATCTTGATCGGATGCGTCTTCATTGGCATGCGCCTGAGCGGCATCACCACCCTCGGCCCCTGGGGCGTGGCCGGGGCTTTTGTGGCCTCGGTGCTGGGGCTATTGGGTGTGGATTTGCTGGCCTTGGGCATCACCTTCAACTACCTCGTCGCTCTGGCTCATCGGCGACCGGTGCGGCAGGGATTGTTCGGGCGCCCCATCCTCGGTATCCAATTGGACCGTCATTTCTGGTGGCTGGGCGGGCTGGGCATCGTGATGGGCGTCGGCATGGACGCCATCAGCTTTGCCCTGGCGCTGGGGGGCTGGGCCATCGATCGGCTGTGGCTCTATCTTCTGGCTGGCACGATGCTCCTGTTGCTTGGGCTGCAGTTGATCGTCTTCTGGGTCATCTTGCGTGTGCTGGATGGCCTGAGCCAACGCGAAGCCCTGGCTCGAGCCGATATCGAGGCGTCCCGATGACTGCTCTGCAGCGGCCCTGGCGCAACCGGGGCAAGCACACGCGCATGCGTTATGGGGAGCCGAGCTTCCCTCTGGCCGATGAGGCGGTGCATGTCGGCTTGGGCCGCACGAATGGGCCATCCCTCGACATCCTGTTTGTGAACCCGCCGGCACCCGATCGCGGGATCTGGATCAGGAGCCAACACCGCGTCGGACGGCGCTCGCGCGAGGGCATGATCTGGCCGCAGGTGGGGCTGGCCCAGATGGCCGCGCTCTATCCTGACCTCTCGGTGGACATTCTTGACGCCATCCCACAGCGAATGACCTGGGAGGCGTTTGAGGCCATCCTACGCCAGCGTCGGCCTCGCTACTATGTCACGCAGGTCGCGGCGCCTACGCTGCAGAACGACATGTACGGCGTTTTTCTGGCCAAGTCGCTTGGGGCGACCACGATTGCCTTTGGCACTCATGTGACTCCCCTGCCCAAGACGACCATGGAGGCCTACCCGGCTCTTGACTTTGTTCTGCGAGGCGAGCCCGAGCTCAGCCTCTACGAGTTGATTCGGACGCTCCAAGGGTGCGACGGGCGGGGGCAAGCTGGCCGCGAGCAGCCCTGGCCGGATGTGCCTGTGGATCTGGCGTTGCGCCTGTCCAGGCTATTCCACGAGTCCGACCCGAATTGGTCACCGGCCTGGTTGGGCGATGCGGCGCAGGTTGAGAGACTGGCGCGGATCAAGGGGCTGGTGTGGCGCAAGGAGGGCGAGATCGTGATCAATCCGCCGCGCCCCCTGATCCACGACCTGGACGATCTCCCCATCCCTCGGCACGATCTGCTTCCCTTGACAAAGTACCGTGCGCCGCTGGTCAAAGGGCCGTTCGCCTTTGTGGTGACGAGCCGAGGTTGCCCCGGGGGATGTCGCTTCTGCATCAAACACGTGTCGTATGGCGAGAGCGTGCGCTTTCGTTCCGCGAGCCACGTCGTCGACGAGATTGAGCATCTGGTGAGCCACGGCGTGCGCGACATCCATATGTATGCGGATCTGTTCACGGTCAACCGAGAGCATGTGATGGGCATCTGCGAGCAGCTTCTCTCCCGAGGTGTGTCGATACGCTGGACGTGCAACAGCCGCGTGGACTTTATCGATCAGGAGATGTTGGAGGCCATGGCCCGTAGCGGTTGCTGGATGATCTCTTGGGGCATCGAGTCGGGCGACGATGACATGCTGCGGCGCATGCACAAGGGCACGGATACGGAGATGGTCTCCCGGGCGCTCACCTGGTCAAAGGCCGCCGGTATCAGGAACTGGGGCTATTTCATCATCGGGCTGCCTGGCGAGACGGAGGAGTCGATCCGCAAGACAATCGCCTTTTCGAAGCGTCTGCCTCTCGATCTGGTCCTCTTTCACATCGCCGCGCCGCATCCGGGGACGCCCTTTTTCTTTGAGGTCGTGGAGCATGGCTGGTTTCGTCCAGGCACTTGTTGGGAGCAGGTGGATATGGATCGCTCCACCGTGCTCGACTATCCCAATCTATCGGCCGAGGCGCTCCAGCGCTGGGCGCGGAGGGCCCTCAGGGCCTGGCTATTGCGGCCGCGCCCTCTCGGCACGCTTGCCAAGATGGTGCTGGGGAGCCCTGGGCTGTGGCGCGCAGCGCTCAACATTGGGATAGAGAGCTTGGGCTGGGCCCATGGAGGCGAGCGGAAAAGTGCGCAGTTGAGAGAGGTCCATCGTGCTGGCGAGTAAGCTCAGCGGAGACGCATTGGGCGCCACGAAAGCGTGGCCGCTCTGGAGATACGCACTACCCCTTGCTGAGGTAGGCTGCGCCCTCGCCGCGGGAGCGATCTGGACTGTCACGGGCGGCGCCGTCTGGTATCGCGAGACCCAGATCGGCGCCTGGCCGCTCCTGCTGCTTGCTGCGCTGTGGCCCTTGCATTGGCTGACCGTAGGCCTTCGACTGCGCCCGTCTACACTCGATCTCATGCTAGCTCTGTTCCTGCTATCCGCAGGCGCGAGTGTGTGGGCGGCGTATGATCGGGGCCCTGCGTTGGCCAAGTTCTGGCTGATCGTGGGCGCCGCTGGTCTATATGTGGCGCTTGCGCACCAGCCGAACGCCATTTGTTTGCGCAATGCGCTGGCCGTGTTAGGTCTGTTTGGGTTGGGGCTCGCGTTCTATTTCGCGGCCACCAACGATTGGAGTGCTCAGGCCGTCAAGGTACCACTGCTTGGCGCGCTGGGGCGGGGGATCTCGCGTTGGCTGCCGGAGCTGGAGGGGCACCGCATCAACGCGAACGTGATGGGCGGCATGCTGGCGAGCCTGGTGCCCTACTATGTTCCTCTCGTACGCGCTGGCGGCCGCCGGGGCGCTGAGGGCGCGCCGACCAAGGGCGGCAGGCTACGGCGCCTGTTCTGGGTCATCGTCGCAGTGGGCGCGATCCTGGGCTGCCTGATGACGGCCTCGCGCGGCGCGTGGCTCGCGCTACTGGGCGCCGGAGCGCTCTGGGTGGCCTGGCGCTGGATCGGTCGCTGGGCGAGCCGGCGCTTCTCGAAGGATCGCGCCTGGCGGGTGCGTCTGCTGGGGATGGGAATTCTCGTGGCGGCGACGGCGCTGGCGGGCGGTATCGCGGCGTGGCTCGTGACGCTGCTCCAATGGCCGGGCTCGGCGGCCCTGGCGAATCGCGTGCGCCTGTGGCGCGATGCGTGGATCTTGATCCGCCAATATCCCTTCACCGGCGGCGGGCTCGGTATGTTCCAGATGCTGTACACTCTATATGCTTTGATCATCCATGTGGGGTATGTGCCCGCCAGCCACAATCTGTATCTGGATCTGACCATCGAGCAGGGGATCCCGGGGCTGGGCCTTTTCCTGGCGCTGATGGCCGTGGGGGTCACACGTGGGCTGGTCGCGTTGCGTCGAGCTGACGGGAGGCTAGTCTGGTTCATCGAGGCTGCCCTGGCCTCTCTGGCGATCGCCCTGATCCACGGTCTGGTGGATGATGCCCTCTATTCAAGTCGCGGCATGCTCCTGCTTTTCGTGCCGCTGGGCGTGATCGCGGCTGCAGCCCAGCTCGCGCCACAAGCACAGCGCCGCGCCGCGTCGGACACTGAGCGTGATGCTTCCCGCCCCCGAGCGAGGCCTTGGATCTGGGTGAGCATCGCGGTTCTTGTCATTGGCCTTCCCCTGGCCGGTGTCTATAGATGGCCCCTGCTCGGGTCGTGGTACGCCAATCTGGGCGCTCTGGCCCAGGCACGGGTCGAGCTCAATGTATATGACCAGGCGCACTTTGATGACCCGGACATCGACACGGTTCGTCGGCAGGAGAGCCTCGACGTGGCCATCGCTTACCTATCGCGCGCGCTCGTATACGACCCCGACAACGTGACTGCCCACCGGCGCCTGGCCGAGATCGCGTTGGCCAGGCGCGACTATGATCAAGCCCTGGCCCACATGGAGTTGGCCTGGGAGGGCGGGCATCGGGATGCGGCCACGCGCTTGGTGCTGGGGGATGCGCTCGTGGCGGCTGGCGAGGTCGAACGGGCCGTCGCCGTCTTGAGAGACCTGCATTGGGCCAAGTCGCGGCTCCAGGGACAGGCCTGGTCGCGCTATGAGGTCCATGGCGATCGCCAAAGGACTTACTACGCCTGGAAGGCCGCGTCCCTGCTGGACCTGACCGACATGGGCTTGAAGCAGAAAGTTGCCGAGTTTGAGAAACAAAATCCAACCTCCAACTAGCGCCAAATGGCGCGCCCGCTCGCTTAATGGAATACGCTGGGCTGCTCAGCTTGTCCTGGCACTCCTCATCCTGGTCGCTGCGCCAGGACATGGGGCCCAGGCGCAGCTTCCCATCACCCAGGTAGCCTTGGCGAACCTGTCGCAATCGGCCTCGGCGTCCGATCCCGTATTGTTGGCTGGCGCGCGTGGTTCCGGGGTCATGCAGGCCTTCTGGTGGGATCAGTTTGACGGCCTCACCACCGCGCTCTACTACAACGACGCCTGGTCGCGCTCGCAGCCCGCGCCCATTCTGCTACCGACCGTTGTCAAGGAGGAAGTGGTCCTCGAGCCGATCGAGACCATGCCGGGCATCTTTCGGGACGCCGCGGCGCGCGCGCATGCCTTCTGGCTGGGGCCGGCCAACAAGGAGACAGGAGTTCAGCCTCTCCTGCACAGCGTGCTCAATCTTGGCACCGCTACCTGGAGCGAGCCGATCACACACACGGAGGCGGCCTCGGTGTGGCGCATGACTACCACGCCCAATGGCGCCATGCACCTGATCTACTTCCGGCCTGTGGAGACGAGCGCCTTCCCGGCGGGCGCCTACCACCAGAGATCGGGCGACGGGGTCAATTGGTCCGCGCCCTCGGTCTTGCAGCGTTCGCTCTATTTCCGGCGTACGGATGCCTCGTCGCATGTGGAGATCAAAAGCGATTCCAACGGCGTCCTCCACGTCACCTGGGACGATCCGCGCTCAGGAGAGGCGGTCTACACACGCTCGACGAATGGGGGTGCTGGTTGGAGTCCTGTCGGGCCGTTCCACTCACAAGAGCCGTCAGCGCGCCGCGCCCGAATCGTTGCCGGGCAGGATGGTGAGGTGCTTGCGCTTTGGGAGGCGGCCTCCGCGGTCTCGCGCGTCGGCCTGTACCAACAGCGCTCGTCCGACGGGGGTGAAACCTGGGGAGCGCCTGAGGCCGTTCTTGAGGGCCTGGCCGGGTCTGCCGATCTGGCGCTTGAGGCCTGGGAGGAGCGCTATCTGCTGGTCTCTGGAGCGCGTCGCGGTCAGCTGACGCTGGCCCTTTACGACCGCGAGCAGGCCCAAGAGCCTGGCCAGGGCCGCTGGTCCGATTTGCTGGCCGTGCCTTTCGCGGCGGGCGAGACGGGCTCGCAGCGAACGCTGCAGGTGGCAGCCTGGCGGTCTCTTCTGGCCGGGGACGTACTCACCCTCATAGGGCAGGGGCGCGACAGGGATATCTGGGGGACCCGGATCGCGCTGGGCGACCTGGAGTGGACGTATGGGCCGCCTCCTCCGTGGACGCCCCTTGTGGGACAAGAGGGGGCCGATGCGTCTACCTGGAGTGCGCCGGCCAACCTGTCTCGCTCAGGAGCGGCCAGCCAGCCAGCCCTCGTGGCCGGGCAGGGCGGCCGCTGCCAGGCTTTCTGGTGGGATCGCTTCGACGGGCTCACCTCCGCCTTCTACGACGGGCGTTCGTGGTTCGCGCCGCTGCCCTCGCCGATCTCTGCCCTTCGGCTCATCGAGGATCAGACGGTGTCTCAGCCGATCGAGGTCATGCCCAGCCTGTTTGGCGATGGGCTCGGGGGCGCGCACGCCTTCTGGCTCTCCAAGCCGGAGAATAAGGACGAGCCGTCGGCCTTTCTGCACAGCCGCCTGGCCATCGGCTCCACGGAATGGTCGCGGCCCGAGATGCTGGCGCCTAACGCCTTGGCCTGGCAGCTGGTTTCGGACGGCCAGGGCGGGCTGCACCTTGTATATCTCTGCAATGTGCACACGTCCGAGCATCCCTCCGGGATCTATCATCTGCGCTCGGACGATGGAGGCGAGACCTGGTCGGCTCCCACTTCCCTAAACACCTCGCTCTACTTCCGTCTGCTGGATGAGACCAACGCCCATCTGTCGGCTGCGCTAGACGACGACGGCCGCCTGCATGTCACTTGGGACGATCCGCAGACGGGCCAGGCGCTCTATGCGCGCTCAGAGGAGGGGGGCAACACGTGGGGGCCTTTGTGGGCGCTGGGGGCCGATGGTGTGGGTGCCCAGAAGGCTTTGTTGGTCGCAGAACGAGGGGACACCCTCCTCTCGATCTGGCAGGCAAAGGCGTCAGACGCGGATTACCGCCTCTACGAGCAGGGCTCCCTCGATGGCGGGCTCTCGTGGGGGGCGCCTGAGCGCGTCCTGACAGCCATTCGCGGAGAGCCGGACGGGCCGAGCTCGATGTGGATGGTGGATGGCATCCCCCTGCTGGTGGCTGGGCGCGGCGGGCGTCGCCTGCGCTTTGCCGCCTGGGATGCCAGCGGGGCAGCGGACGCACCCAGTGGCGGCTGGTCGGACCTGAAAGAGGCAGAGTTCGCCTTCACCGACGAGGCCACATCCCGGCAAGTGGTGCTGGACGATCTGCAGGCGGCTGTCTGTGGCGACTGGATCATGGTTATCGGACAGGGCGAGGATGAGATCTGGGCCGCGCAGCGCCCGCTAGACGCTCTGGCCTGGGTGTTCGCGCCGCCCGATGTCTGGTCGGCGCCGGTCCAGATCCAGGCTGACCGCGCCACGCCCGTCGGGCCGGCTGTGGCGTTGGATGGGGTGGGCGGGGCGCACGTGCTCTGGAGCGAGCTGGGGCCTGACGGTGTGCCCATCTCGGGGCTCCTGTATGCCAGTTGGGACGGCCGCCGTTGGACGAACGCGACGCAGCTTTTCCCGGGCGGCGGTGGGCAGGCGCTGCGCCCGGCGCTGGCCGTGATGGGCGACCAGTTGTTTATGGTGGCCGGGCTTGGCTCGGAGGGCGAACTGGTAGCCGCCAAGGCCTTTGCCAACGACGCCTACATCCCTAGCGCCTGGAGCGAGCCGGTGCCGCTCCAGGGATCCGAAGGCGGCGGCGCGGATCCGGTCCTGCGCGCTGATCTGAATGGCCGGCTTCACGTGGTCTATGCCGTGCCGCTGAACGAGGGACGGGGCATCTACTACACCCGCTCTGAGGATGAAGGCGCCTCCTGGACGCCGGCCAGTGCCGTGTTTGATGCCCAGGCGGCCGGCTGGGCTCAGGTGGGGCGTCCGACGCTGGCTGTGGACGTGGGCGGGACGCTCCATGTCGCCTGGCTTCGCTGGCTTACGCCAGGCCATCCGCTGCCGCAGGCCATCTACTATGCCAAATCTGAAGATGGCGGCGCGAGCTGGTCGGCGCCCGCGCTCATGGCCGAGGGAGCTTACGACCGGCCGTCGCTGGCCGTGTCTGCGCCCGACCGGGTGCATCTGCTTTGGACGAACGCGCCCGCCCGTGATACACTATGGCATCGCTGGTCGAGCCACGGGGGGGCGCGCTGGGAGACCGTGGCCGGCGTGGCGGGTCTGCGGAATCTGACCGGCGGCTATGCGGCCGCTGACGATAGCCTCACTGCGTTACACGTGCTGGCCCTGGGCCGAGACGCTGTCGGCGAGCCGGCTCTGCTGCACGCCCGCTGGCTGGACTCGGAGGACCGTTGGGAGCAGGAGGCCACCTCCCGCCTCGGGTGGGGCCTGGAGCCGGGCGAGGCCGCCGCGGCCGCGCTGGCCCCCGAGATGGGGCAACTGGCGATCGTGCTGGGCGTGTCCATGCTGGATGAGGCGGATGACTCGGCGCAAGCGCTGATCTACCGCCAGCGCGCGGTGGGGGCCCGCACGGTCGATGTGAACCCGTACCGCACGCCCCAGCCCACGCCCACGGCCACGCCGTCGCCCACGCCCACGGCCACGCCCACCGCGCGGCCCACGGTCAATGCCGCGGCGCCGCC
>JAFGLK010000146.1 GCA_016928125.1 Anaerolineae bacterium | reverse complement strand
GGACCCTCTGGAGCGCCGGCCTCTGGGCGCTGATCTACGCCCTGCTGGACGAAGCGCATCAGCGCTTTGTGCCCGGGCGATGGTCTAGTTGGCGCGACTGGCTGGCCGATCTGGCGGGCATCCTCATCGCCATGATCCTCTTGGTAACCTGGATCCGATACGAGTCGGCCATCAAAGGGTGGTGGCATGCGATGCGCGCACACAGAAGCTCCCGGAGAGGATCTCGCGGGCGTTGGGCTAGGGAGGGGGAATCCTCTGGCAGCCCCAACGATCAAGGCTGAGCCCTGGCAAACAGGGTGACTCCTGCGCTGAGCCGTCCTACCGGCCGCGGCCAGACCGCCTCGGGCGGCGCCTTCGCTGGGCCGGCTTGCTGAGAAGGCTGTAGAGAGCTTCCCGCTCGTCCTCGGCGAGATCGCGCCACTCTCCTGGCTTGAGGTCGCCCAAAGCGATCGGCCCGATCTGGGTCCGGATCAGCCGTAGTGTGGGGTGTCCAACGGCGGCTGTCATGTGTCGAATCTGGCGCTTGCGCCCCTCGCGGAGGACGATACGCAACCACGCCGTGGGCACGCTCAGCCGGTGGCGAATGGAGACCGAACGAGGCGGGATCTGCGGCTCATCATCTCCGAGCAGAAGCGTCGCCTCGGCGGGGCGGGTCCTATGTCCTTTGACGATCACCCCACGGCGCAAGGCACGCACAGCCTCCTCATTCGGGATGCGTTCCACCTGCACGAGGTAGGTCTTGGGGTGTTCGTAACGTGGGTCGGTGAGGCGATGGCTGAGCTCGCCATCATCGGTCAGCAGGAGCAGCCCTTCGCTGTCATAGTCGAGCCGTCCCGCCGCATAGACGTCGGGAACCGCCACATAGTCCTTCACGGTCTCGCGGCCTTGGTGATCGGTAAAGCTGCTCAGCACGCGATAGGGCTTGTGAAAGGCAATATAGCGATGTTCAGCAGCCATCGCAACCTCCCTTCAGTCCAAGTATAGATCGAGCCCAGCTTGGGACCAAGTGGAGAGCCCCCCTGGCGTTTTCTTAAGCGTGATTCTTTAGATTTGATTGCACGTGACAGCGATTTCGGCTATACTGTATGTATGGTCACCAAGGTCGAGACCGCAGATCGTGACGAACTGATCCAGCGCATCGGGACCCTCAGCCACGAGGAGCCCAGCCAGGGCCAGCGAGGGCTCTTTGCCCCTGAGATAGTTACGACGGGCCTCAGCGAAGAGAGGCAAGCGGCGCTGGCGGAGATCAACCGCGCCATCGACTTTGCGGCTGAGGCCCACGGCGAGCAGCGGCGCGCCTCGGGAGAGCCTTTTGTCATCCACCCGCTCCAGGTCGCCGGCATTTTGGCGGATCTTCAGATGGATCTGCCGACCATCGTCGCCGGCTTGCTCCATGATGTGCTCGAGGACACCGAGATCACCTTTGCCGAACTCGAGGCCGAATTCGGCGAGACGGTGGCGCGTCTGGTGGACGGGGTCACCAAGTTGCGCCGAGTCAAGCGCAAGAGCAAGGTCGACACCGAGGATCTGGATGAGGCACAGGCCGAGAATCTGCGCAAGATGTTTCTCGCCATGGTGGACGATATCCGCGTGGTGATCATCAAGCTGGCAGATCGCCTGCATAATATGCGGACGCTGGAATACCTGCCCGCCGAGAAGCAAGTCCGCATGGCCCGCGAAACGCTGGATGTGTTCGCCCCGCTTGCCAATCGCCTGGGCATCTGGCAGCTCAAATGGCAGTTGGAGGATCTCTCTTTCCGGCACCTCGACCGTGAGCATTACCGTGAGATCGCCGAATTGCTGGCGGCCCGGCGTGGCGAGCGGGCGGCCTACCTTGAGCGCGTGATCGCCATTCTGCGTCAACGCCTGCGGCGGGAAGGACTACACGCGCGTATCACGGGGCGCCCCAAGCATATCTACAGCATCTACACCAAGATGCAGGAAAAGGATCGAGACTTTTCCGAAATCTATGATGTCCACGGCGTGCGCATCATCACCCAAGAGGTACGTGAATGCTATCACGCTCTGGGCACCGTCCACAGCCTCTGGACGCCCATACCGGGAGAGTTCGACGACTATATCGCCATTCCCAAAGATAACGGCTATCAGTCTTTGCACACTGCGGTGATCGCTCTCGATGGACGCCCTTTGGAGGTCCAGATCCGTACAGAGGAGATGCATCGCATCGCCGAGTATGGTATTGCAGCCCATTGGCGCTACAAGGAAGGCGCCGAGCACGATGGGGTCATCGAGTCGCGCATCAACTGGCTGCGTCAGGCGTCGGATTGGCGCGAGGAGGTCGACGATCCACAGCAGTTCCGCGATTCGCTCGATAGCGACATCCTGTCGGAGCGGGTATACGTGTTCACGCCCAAAGGGGATATCATGGATCTCCCCAAGGGCGCCACGCCGGTTGATCTGGCCTATCAGATCCATAGCGAGATCGGCCATCGCTGCCGCGGCGCCAAGGTGGACGGGCGCTTGGTCTCCTTGGACTATGCGCTGCGCTCAGGACAGCAGGTGGAGATCATCACGGCCAAGCAGGGCGGCCCCAGCCGAGACTGGCTCAACCCTCATCTGAACTATGTCGCCACCCAAAAGGCGCGTCAGAAGATACGCCAGTGGTTTCGACGTCTGGAACGCGAGCAGAACGTCGCTGAGGGCCGTGAGATCCTCGAACGGGAGTTGCACCGTCTCGGGCTGGATGTGGGATCATTCAGCGAGATCGCGGCGCTCTTCAAGTACACCAGAGTGGAGGATTTCCTTGCGGCGGTAGGCTATGGCGAGATCAGCCCTTCCCAGATCGCCAACAAGATCGACGAATCGACCACCAAGAGCGAGGTGCTCAAACTCAAGGCCATCCCCGAGAGCGCGGCCTCAGATGTGCACGTGCTGGGGGTCGGAGATCTGTTGACGCGCATCGCCAGTTGCTGCAAGCCAGTCCCCGGCGACAAGATCGTGGGCTATATCACGCGCGGCAAGGGCATCACCGTGCATCGCACGGACTGCCCCAATGTGATCCATATGGCCGACACCGAGCGGCTCATTCCCGTGTCGTGGGGACGCGTACAGCAAGAGTACCCGGTGATCGTACACGTCGAGAGCTTTGATCGCCCTGGGCTGCTGCGCGACCTCGCCGGGGTGGTGGCCGATCTGGGGCTCAACATGAGCTCGGTCAACGTCTCCACCAGCCGCGATCAGACCGCCTCGGTGGTCCTGACCGTGGGCGTGCGCAGCGTGGGGCAGCTGGGTCAACTACTCAACAGCTTACAGGGCGTCCGTGACGTGCTGGACGTGCATCGAGAGCGCTCCGCCTAATTCCCAATGCCCCTGGCTTCTCACGCCGCTGTGAACCGTGCGCGCTTCTGGGCTATGGCAGCCCTCAACCCCTCGAACGATTGGACGAATTGCTGTACCCCCTGCCGCTGTAGCGTGGCGGTGATGGCGTCCAGATCCACCCCCAGCCCCGCCAGACGCGCAACCCGTGCTCTGGCATCATTCAACCCGCTGGTGAGGGTGGCGGCGACGGAGCCATGCTCACGAAAGGCGTTCAGCGTGGCCGGTGGCACCGTGTTGACCGTGTGAGGCCCGATCAGCTCATCGATGTACATGGTATCGGGGTAGCGTGGATCCTTGGTGCTGGTGCTGGCCCAGAGCGGCCGCTGTGCTCTAGCGCCCTGGCTCGCCAATCGTTCCCAGCGCTCGCCCGCGAAGAGCTCCTCAAAGCGGCTGTAAGCCAGCTTGGCATTCGCAATCGCGATCTTGCCCTGCAGATCGGTCTCATCCCTGGCTTCGAGCTCGCGATCGACCGCCGTATCCACCCGGCTGAGGAAAAACGAGGCCACCGACGCCACGTGCGAGATATCCTCGCCGCCTTCCAGGCGTCGCTCCAGGCCACTGATGTAAGCCCTGGCCGCGGGCTCGTACTGCTGCAAGGAGAAAATCAAGGTCACGTTGACATTGATGCCCTCGGAGATCAGCGTCTCGATGGCCGGAACGCCGGCAGGGGTCGCCGGCACCTTGATCAGCACATTGGGCCGGTGGAGCGCCGCGACGAAGCGTCGCGCCTCGTGCACGGTTCCCTCAGCATCATCGGCCAGTTCGGGGCTCACCTCCAGGCTCACAAACCCATCTGCCCCGTCAGTCTCATCATAGACGGGCCTGAGCATGTCAGCCGCTCGGCCAATGTCGTCCAAGACCAGGGCCTCGTAGATTTGAGTGACCGTCTTCCCTTGCCCAGCGAGGCGGGCCAGATCTTCATCATAGTCGATACTTGTGGCAATGGCGTTCTGGAAGATGCTGGGGTTGGAGGTCACGCCTCGCAGCCCATCTTGGATGAGCGCTGAGAGCCCTCCATTGGCGAGGAATGCGCGCTGAATGTAATCGAGCCATATCGCTTGTCCCAAAGCGGCAACCTGGTGAAGCTTGGACATGTTTTGCCCCTCCCCACTGTGGGTGATGTAACTCGGCTCATGCGGATATGACGCGCTCTAGGGGGCGCATCTTACACTGACCTCGCTATGGCAAAGACTGCAACAGCATTCAGAACCTGCGTGTACCCTCTTCCAAGACGCCAACCGCCGCCCACAGGGGGCGGCGGTCGCATTCGACATGTCATGAACCAGACGGCCTAGCGTCGCTGCGGAGCCCGCGTCGGGATCTCTGTCGGGACCATCATAGAATCGAGGGAGCGCACCACGTCGGGCGAATCTCGACGCTGGTTCAGCCAATCCTCCACGTACTGGTTCTGAGCCTGGCTCAGGTCAGAGCCCTCGAGTGTGCGGTTTGCATCGCGCTCGATGACACGAATGATGTGAAAGCCGAACTGGGTCTCGACAATCTCGCTGGTCTCACCGGGCTCCAGGTCAAAGGCCACTTGCTCGAACTCGGCCACCATACGTCCGCGCCCGAACCATCCCAAATCGCCCCCCTGCTCCTTGTTCGATTCGTCCTGAGACAACTCGGCTGCCAAATCCTCAAAGGCTTCGCCATTGGCCAGCCGCTCGAGGACCAACTCTGCCTCCTCTCGCGTCGCGACCAGGATGTGCTGCGCATGGATCTGCTCAGCCGTGGTCGGCGCTTCAGCGCGTAGGGCTTCGCTCACCTTCTCGCGGTAGAGTGAGCTCTCAAGCAGGCGGCGGAAGTCCGCTTCGTTGAAGCCCGTAGCCTCACGCGTGGTGCGGAACCAGTCCTCGGTGCGTTCTGTAAACTGCTCAAAGGTCATGGGCACAGTCGTCGGGGTGGGCGTCACCGTGATGGGCAGGGTGGAGGTGATCGGTGTAGGCATGGGCGTCGGCGGATTACGGTCATAGCCGAACTGCTCCTCGAGCCGGACCTCGACTTCCTCTTGAGAGACGACGATGTCTCGCCTCTGGGCTTCCTGGCGCATGATCTGATCATCGATCAGTTCCTCAAGAACCTCGGTCGGCAGGTTCATGGATTGCTGTGTCACCTGGGCGATCTGCTGATCGATGTATTGCACCAGAAAAGCCTGATCCTCGCCGGCACCGCTCAGCTGGCGCTTCTGATCCTCGAGCCGATCGAGGTAGTTGCGATAGTCCCAGCGCCGATATTGCAGCAATCTGCTGTACTCGCTTACACGAATCGGTGTGCCGGCGACCGTGGCCACCGGTCTGTGTGGCAGACGTACATATTGGTCATAGATTCCCCAGGCCAAGATGAGCACTACCAGAGCCAGCACGGCCGCTGTACCGAGGATAACGCCTCGGCGTACGCGCCGTTCGTGCTCGAGGCGTGATTGCTGTTTGCGCGTCGGTGCCGGCCTGACCCGCTGCGAAGATCGTTTGGACATCTATTCTTCCCCGCTCCAACGCGGTCTCGCTGCTTCGCACGTATCACCTGCTACGACAACTGCGGCTAGACGATATGTCACCCTGAGGGGTACTCCTAAGGGTCTCGCCTTGCCACGGCCGAGACGCCCAGGGCCGTCCCTGGCCCCGATAGGATACCCGCGATCAGGTGCAGTTGTGGTACTAGGACAAGTGCCAAAACCGCGATAAAACATATGAAGCTGTTTACGACTCAATACCGACAGGGAACATGGGCTTGGCACAAATAGGGATTCGGGCTGTAGCTTTGATCCAGCGGCAAAGCATCCCGAATCCCCACTAGAAAGCGCCCGAGTCCTTGCCTTGTCGCGTCATCCGCGCGAAAAGCGCAGATGGTGGATGGCGCCACGCATGGAATCAGCTGCTCGCAAGGACCCAACCGATTCCTGCTCGTGCGGCTCAGCCGATTCCGCGACGCCCGTGCTCCGCAGTAAAGGGCAGCAGCGCGATTTCGCGCGCGCGCTTGATGGCCCGGGAAAGCATGCGCTGATGCTTGGCGCAGGTTCCCACTTTGCGCCTGGACAGGATATGCCCGCTCGGAGCGACGTAGCGATTGAGCAACGACACGTTTTTGTAATCGATCTGCTTGACGTCATTCTCACAGAACTGGCACGTCCTGCGACGCCGACTTCCGTAAGGACGACGCCCTCCGCCACCGCGAGGACGTCCGCCCCCTGAGCGGCGATCGCGCGACCCGGATCCCCTTCCAGACCCTTCCGACCTTGATCGATCGTCCGTTCGTTCGTCAGATGTATAGTCTCTATCGGCCAAGATAGCCTCCCCGTGATTCGTCAAATGAACGTGATACTGTCGCAAGCCCAATCCCCTGGGCGATGATGGGCAACCCCGATCTGGGCTAGACTGTGGCTTCCTCTGCAGTGCTCTCAGGCTCGGACACCTCATCGAGGCGGACGAGCATGTGTCGCAGCACATCCTCCGCCAGCCTCAGACCGCGCTGCAATTCAGCGATGGCCGCGTTGTCGAGCCCGGCGTGGATCAGCATATAGTGACCCTCTCGCCGCCGCTTGATAGGATAGGCAAGCCTGCGCCTACCCATCGACTCGACCTTGATCAACTCGCCGCCGTTCGCGGTGATGATCCCCTGAACGCGCTCGACGAGTGCATCCAGCGCCTCTTGATCCAGTTCCGGATCCCCAATGAAAATCAATTCGTATGCTCTCACCAACCTGCCTCCTCTCGTGGAGTTTGCCCTATCTCTATGTGGCCGGTCAGGGGCAAGCTGACGACCGGATAGAGCGAAAGGGTGTGTAGATCGCCTGGCGTATGGGGGCACTTTTGAGATGCCCCAGCCCGCCAAAAGCGAAAGGTATTATAACATTGAACCGAGAAGGGGGCAAGAAACGGAAACGGGTCATGGCCGCGTCTTTCGTGCAAGTATGACCCGAGGCCGCAGGCCATTCGCGCAGCAGGCCTGCCCAAGGAGCGCGCAGAGTCTAGATGAAGCGTTCGTAGTGGGTCGCCCAGCCCACGCGCACACGCTCCTCGATCTCCCCATCCAGCCGTAATCCGAGAACCTTACACAACTGGCGCACGACAGACTGGGCGTCGCGCACGTCATCGCCGGCCTTTGCCGCGACCAGGATACGTTCGGCCAAGGTGTTCAGCACATCCAGGGCGCGATCGGTGGCCAGATTGTCATCCATGGCCTTCTCAAAGGCCGCCAACGCATTGCCCACATCGAGAGCAGAACCGTCACCTCCACTCGCCTGGGCAGCCTCCAGCAGAAGCGCGGCCAAGCGGTCGGCCGGCGCCAGGTCCGCCGCATCATAGTGCCACACGCGATCGTAGGGATGCCTGCTGATCAGGAGGCGTACCGCGTCCGCACTATGCTCCTGCAAGAGATCGCGCACCCAGATCAGGTTGCCCAGCGATTTGCTCATCTTTTCGCCCTGATAGTGCACCATGGCAGTATGCATCCAGAAATGCGCAAAGACGGACTCGCCCGTGACGCTGCAGGCCTGCGCCGTCTCGCATTCATGGTGCGGAAAGCTGAGATCAGAGCCGCCGCCATGCACATCGATCACATCCCCCAGATAGGTCTTGGCCATGGTGGAACACTCGATATGCCAGCCCGGGCGCCCCATGCCCCAAGGGCTTTTCCAAGCCGGTTCGCCCGGCTTTTGCGCCTGCCAGAGCACAAAATCGAGAGGAGCGCGCTTGTTGGGATCGTCCGGAACATTGCCTCGCTCATTGGCAATTCGCAGCCACTCGTCTGAGGCAAGCCCGCTCACGCGGCCAAAGGTTGGGTTGGTGGCCACCTCATAGTAGACGCTGCCGTTGGCCACATAGGCATGGCCTCGGTCGATCAGCACCTGGATCGCCTCGAACATCTCGGGAATCACATCCGTCGCCCGAGGGAATACATCCGGGGGGCGCACGTTGAGCGCACGCAGATCCTCCACAAAGTGCCGGGTCCAGCGATTGCCTAGCGACAGCCAATCGTCGCCGACCTGATCCGCGCGCCGCAGGATGTCATCGTCGATGTCGGTTACGTTCTGTACATACTTGACAGGATAGCCCTTGTACTCGAGATACCGGATCAATACATCGAAACTCACATAGGTAAAGGCGTGGCCGAGGTGCGTGGTGTCATACGGGGTGATGCCACAGACATAAATGCTGACCACGTCATGCACAGGTGTGAACGTCTCTAGTCTTTTGCTCTCTACATTGTACAGCTTGAGCAAACCACTTCCTCCTCATGATACGGCAAGACCCAGACATGTACCCAGTGGAATATCAATCCATTCTACTGCTCGCCATAGGTGGGTCAAATCTGGACCAGAGTTGTCGAATAGGCGCGCAACCCCCTGTTGACATGGCCGCTAGCGGGCACCTATAATCCTCTCAAGTCGGTCCCCTGAGTGATCGGCGCCTCTACCACACATCATGAGGAGAAAAGCGCATGGCGTACACCAAGGGCTCCATACTGGAGCATGTGGCCGTCCGAGTCAAGGACCTGCAGTGGCATATCCGCTTCTTTGAGGAGGCGCTGGGTATGTCCGTGCAGAGCGCGTCAGGTCCGGCAGACAATCCGACCCAAGTATGGGTGCAGGCCGCGGGCGGAGGAGGGCGCGTTCAGATCGTCGCAGCCCAGGACTTTGACGGCCCAGAGGGGCGTCTGGTGCATTTGGGTATCACCTGTGACGACCTGGAGGCGGCCCTGGACGAAGTCTACAAGTGGGGCGTCAGCCAGCTCCCACAGGGGCGCAACTGGATCAAGCTGCCCGACGGCATGGAAATCGAGTTGATGCAGGCTTAACGGCGCAGGAGTCGGCCTTTGTGCAGGGGTCTTTCGCCCGGCCGTTGGTGAGCCTGGCCGGGCGACGCCGAGGCAGCCTCCCCGCGCATTTCCGAGGGAGTGACCATGAGCACCTCAGAACAGCCGCAATCGCCGATCGCCGAGTTCAGAGGCCGACTCCCCAATCGCGCCTGGCCTCGCCCTGCGGCGCTCGATGCACTGCTACGCGAGTCTGTGCGCATCCTGTTTGCCCAGTGCCATAGCGACTATCGCTCCTGGCTCTCGGTCAGCGATCTGCGCAGCGGACTCTACACGGTGCTGCAGCGCGAGCTGCCCTCTTATGGGATTCCCGCCTGCGCCGTTCACAGCGAGTATAGCCTGAAGTTGCCCCGCGAGCGCATGGAGGCGATCGGCCGCCGCGGCCGAGTTGTCACCGTCGATTTGGCCATCGTCGTGCCCAGTACGATCCGTCTCGTGCAGGGGCGCCACTGGCAGGCGGAACTCGCCGCGGCCATGGAGATCAAGCGCAGTTGCGAGCGCTATGACGAGATCAAAATCGCCCTGGACAAGCTGGCCGCTCTGCGCGATGCGGCGGCCCCTTTGCAGGTCTATCTGGTGCTCATGGGCTATCGCAACAAACAGGAGCACATCGCCGCCACGGTGCGGGCTGCCGCACAGATGAACATCCCTCTGCTATATGACAACTACTGGGGTCCGGACGAAGGGGCGACGAGCCGCCTGCCGGATCAGCCCGAGCTGGTCTAGACGCGAGGGCGGGCCTATCTGGTCTGAGCTTGGTGGCCCTTGCGCGTAGAGGTGGAACCTACGCGCAAGGGTCACAGTCTCAGTACACGTCTCGGATCATGTCAAAGGCGCGCAGGATGGGGTCGTCCAGGCGTACCATGTGCGCGCGCATCTCGGCCATGAGCTCCTCTTGGATGGCCGCCGTCTCGGGCAGGTCGATCAGGTTGCGCATCTCCCACGGGTCGTTCACCATATCGTACAATTCGCCGAAATCAGAGCGATTGTAGACGAACTTGTGCGTCCGCGTGCGGAGCATGCGCTGCTCAAAGGGAAAGATCTGCGACAGGAAGGCCGCGTAGATGCTATCGCGGCCCGTTTTCGTGTTGCGGCCGAGGATATCGTCCAGGATGCTTTGGCTATCGGGCACCTGGGGCGGCGTTGCCCCTCCGATCTCCAGGAATGTCGGGAAGAGGTCGTGCAGATACACAAACTCGGCGCAACCGCTGCCGGGCGCTTCGCAATCAGGATGGGCCGCGATCATGGGCAGGCGATAGCACTGCTCATAGGTAAAGGGCCCCTTCTCGATCAAGCGATGGGCCCCCATCATATCGCCATGGTCGGTGGTAAAGACCACGACCGTGTCCTGGGCCAGGCCGAGCGTCTCTAGCTCGCCCAGGATGCGCCCCACCAGGTCGTCG
>JAFGLK010000145.1 GCA_016928125.1 Anaerolineae bacterium | reverse complement strand
CGGACGCGATCCAGCTTGAGCGCGATGCCTGCATTCTTGTCCCAGGCGGCCCTGAGTTGCCAGATCGCCAGCCTGACCATGTGTCCCAGGATTATACAGCGTATGTCGCCCCCACTGGCGGTGTGTCCGGCGGCCTCAAGCGCCGCAACATCGCGACGTACGCAGCGCATCAGCGCCTCCTGAGCGGGCTCAAAATCGGCACGGCTTATCGTGCCGGTGCGCCGGCAGACAAACACCGTGTCCACGACCGAGGACCTTGTTCCGTTGATGTGAATCGAGGCGCCCATCTCGGATGGGCAGGGAGGCGTCCAGGTGCACGTGAGCCCTGCATCCAGGAGAGCCAGCGCAACGGGCAGATAGGCCTCTGCATCGTTGTGATGATAGGTAAAGGCGAAAGGCGAGCCGGGCTTGAGCGCGTAGGCAAAGCGGCTGAACACCTGACTCAGGCCGCGACTGAAGTGCTCGATCCCGCGCTCCTCCGTCACGTTTACCGTGAGCTCGTGGGCAGAGCGGGTCGAGGGCGCACGAAAGGCCAGAATCGTCCCCTCCAGATGCCGCTTGAGCCACACGTAGCAAAAGTCCATCAACTCGGCATACTGCACGTTGGCGAAATAGGGCGGGTCGGTGAGCACGGCATCAAGCGAGCCGGCGGGGAGGTCGAGCTCCGATGCCGGCCGCGCCTCAAGCCATGCGGAGCGAGGGCCACACGCGGCGGGCAGATAGTCCACGAATGTCGCACAGATCCGCTCTCCTGACAGGTGGACCGGCCGCTTCGAGCCCAAGGACTTCTCAAATGGGCGCTGCCCGTACCTCTTGGCCGCGGCATACTTGACGACGAAATGCCGGAACCCCCCGCTCCCGACGCCTGGAATGCCTAGCAGGGAACTCTCGCACTGCATCACACTGACGGGAAAGCCGTGTACCGAAAAGATGTCCAGGACCTTGAGCGCATACGAGTCATAGCGGCAGAGCATGTTCTGGTAGCGCAGAATGTCTGAAAAGACAGTGAGGAGGGCATGACGGACCGACTGATTCCCGACCTGCGCTATCTCGGAAGCCAGGGTTTCAAGGCCGAGCAACTGCCTGGCGTTGAACAACTGGCGGTAGAAGCGATAGCCCCACCGGAAAAGCCGACGCGTCTCGTCGCCGGCCGGGATCGCTTCGGTGGGAATCCAATCTTGGGGGGACCCCTCTAGCAACTGCTCTGCATCCGCCACCCGGCCGTGGTCGCGCTCATCGGGGGACTTGAAAAAGCGTCCGGCGTGGTGCGGGGCACAGTGCGGGCAGTCGTATTCCAGCGCGAACAGGCGATGAGAAGGTGGCCCGTCAGAGGCCCGAGGATAGCGATTCACATGCCCACACGCCAGACACTGCGCGCGATTTCTGCCCCCCGGCTCGTGCACGCGCAGCGAGCCCCCGCAGGCTTCACAGTCTCCAAGAGGCCCGTCGAGGGATGGCCGTTCATTTAGGGCAAGGCAATGAGGACAGACCAGAACGTACTGGGGATGCCGCTGATTCTTGGCGAGCACATAGCTGGTAAACAGAGCCACCGCCTGGCCGCAGCGCTCGCAGGGTTGTTCCTTGATCCACACAAAGTACTTGACTGACGCGTGCTCATTCCCGCACAGCGTGCAGGTGGTCTCATAGAGATGCCCGAGCCTGGACTCAACCCGACGGGTCACCTGTTCGCTGGCGCGCCGGAATGCCTGAAGATCGAGATCGGCCAGTTCCTGCCGCACGATCCAGTAGGCCATGGGGTTGATGTCGGTGCCCACGACATGACAGCCCAGCCGGGAAGCCTCGATCAGTGGCGTGCCGCCGCCCATGAACGGATCGCCCACCACCAGTGGCCCAAGATCGTGGGAGCGAAAATAACCAGTATTCAGGCTCTCATTGGCAGCGAACTCCGACAGCAAGAGCGCCCGAAACAACGCGCCCGGCCGCCTCGCAAACCACTTGTGTACGCCGATGATCGGGCGATAGCTTTGCTGGTTCTGTTTCTCGCGCTGCGCCAGGCGGGCAACGAACGATGTGTCGAAATTGTCTTCGATCATTGGAGAGACGCCATATTCTAGAGCGTGATGCCCTGATTGTAGGGATGGCCCGGGATCCGTCAACTCAAGCCTGGCTTTGCAGGCGGCACGGTTCCCCATGCGCAGGATGTCATCTGGGTACGCTAGCGCACAAGGATCCGCGTTCCGTTCACTCCGCCCAATACCCCAGCATACGGCCCGAACCCGGCTCGAAAAAGCCCACCGGTCGCTCGGCGGGGATCTCGATGGGAATCGGGGGCCGCTCCTGGCGCCAGATCAGCGGCAACAGCACGCGCGAGCGGCCCGGCGCCAGAGCGTGTGCAGGCGCACGCTCTGGCGTGGCGCTCAGCCCCGGATGCCAGTTGGTGTCCGCCACCCGCAACGGCAACGCGATTAGCCCCTGTTGCAGGATTGGCTCTACCTGCAGGTAGACCACGGTCAGCATCGCCCGCCGGTTGTAGACGTCGTCCAGCACGCCACTGCTGCAGCCGCCATCGACAAAGCAGGCGCTGTAGGGCGTGCCCGGCAACACCACAAACTCGGGCGGCGTGATCTGGGTGATCGACGTGGTGAAAACCGAGAGATACGGGCCGGCCGACTGGTCGGCGTCCTGCCACCAGACCCTGAATGGAAACGGCCCGCCATGGGTCAGGTCCTGGGAGAGCATGCCGCCGGAGTAGGCCAGTCGGACGGTGCCGCCGATGGGCTGGGTGCGGTTGGCTTCGAACAGGGCTCGATCCTCCTTCCACATACCCGCATAGACATCATAGGGCATCGGCTCGTAGACGAACAAGACATAGTTGGCGTTGGGCGGCGGGTTCAGCGCCATCCGCGGGTGGCGTTCGGGATATCTGGAGCGCATCTGATCCATGAGCGATGCGAACCAGCCGACGTTGCCGGTGCCGATGTACGAAGGATATGAGACGCTCTCTTGGCCCAGATAGGTGACGCTGGGGCGCATGCTCGGAACGAAGGTGAACATGGCCGTAAGGTCCTCGCGACGGCCATCGAGCATCACGTAGCCGCCCCAATTGGCTGGGAGGTAAATGCCATCGGCCGGGATCGGTCGCGGGATATCCTCTTCGTGATCGGCGGTGGCATAGCGGGGATTGTCCCTGGGGTCCACGGGCAGTCGTAGTTCCGGATCGGTGTAATTCATGGCGAGTGCCGCATCGGTGACGTCGGCGCCTCCCTGATAGATGCGCACCCAGGACGCCGGGCTCGAGCTGCTCATATGGTCGTAGGCCGGGCCGTGGCCCAGCGTGGCGATGGTCGTGTGCCAGCCGCCGCCCTCCAGCGGATCGTAGCGTGGGTACAAACGCACGCGCAGGCGCAGCTTGGCTCCCTCCCACGTGTGGTCAAGATAGGTGCTGAGCCCGCCCGAGCCGCCGTAACAGACGATGTGGCCCTCCAGCACGTCGTCGGGCACCTGGCCCGCCAGATCGGAGATGTGTAGAGCCCGCGGCTCAGCCCAGGGGGGCATCGCCGCAGGCGATTGAGCGCCCATGGGCGCGCCCAAGAGACCGAACAGAATGCAGGTCAGAAAGAGAGTCCGGAATGGATGGGCCAAGAAAGGTTCCTCCTGAGGGGAAGTGTCATGCGTGGCCGCCGTGGTGGTCGAAGGTACTGGTCAGAGCCGCGATTGTCGATCAGGGCTATAGCCGTGCCGAGCCGGAGCTCGGCGCTCCAGGCGGCTTGCTCCACAGCGGGCCGAGCCGGAGCTCGGCGCGCCTGGCAGCTTACTCCATCACGATACAGACCTTGCCGCTCTGGCCCTCATCGGCCACGCGGTAGGCCTCGGCGGCCTCCTCCAGCGGGAAGCGATGGCTGACGATGCGCTCGGGACGCAGGTCCCAGGCGATCAGTTTCTCCACCAACTCCTCCATGTGGCCCAGACTGGTGACCCACGATCCGTAGATCGTGATTTGATTGTGGATAATGGTCTGGCTGACGTCAAAGTCGACCCGATTGCCCTCACCCACCATGGCGCAGCGACCCCAGCGCCGGGTGCCCTGCAGGGCGAGCAGTCGCCCCGCGGGCGCGCCCGAGCAATCGATGGAGACCTCGCAGCCCAGACCGTCGCTGAGGCGCTTGATTTGATCCAAGGCGCCGTCAAAGGGGAGGGCCTGATCCAGCGCACCGACCGCCCGGGCAAACGCCAGCCGAGAGGCGGAGAGATCCACGCCGATGACCTGGCGGGCGCCCAGGGCCTTGGCTACCAGACCGGCAGCCATGCCCACCGGCCCGACGCCGGTCACCAAGACGCGATCGTCGCCCGAGACGGCCACGCGGGTCAAGGCCTCGTACACCGTGCCGAATCCGCAAGCCACCAGGGCACCGTCCACAAAGCTGAGCGGTGCGGGCAACGGCACGCAAGTGTTCTCCTCGGCCAGGCAGTAGTCGGCGTGGCCGCCATCGCGCTGCCAGCCGTAGGCGGCGCGCAGAGGCGAGGTGCAGCTGATCATATAGCCCTGGCGACAATCCCAACACACACCGCAGCCGCTGATATGATACAAGATCACGCGGTCGCCCACGGCGAAGCGCTTGCAGCCTGGGCCCATGGCCACAATCTGCCCACACGGCTCATGTCCGGCGATGACGCCCTGGTAGGCCTCAGGGCCGTGGCCCAGATGCTCGCGATAGATGGCGCGGATGTCGCTGCCGCAGATGGACGAGGCCTTCATCTTGAGCAGCACCTGGCCATGGCCCGGCTCAGGGATGGGGAACTCGCCGAACTCGACCCGGCGCCCGCCGGGCAGCAGCACGCCACGCATGGTGGCGGCGGGTGTCACGCTCATGGGATGGCCTCCTTGGGGTGAGATCGGGCTACTCGCCCTCCGCCAGGCTCACGGTCACGATCCGGTCGCCCTGGCGAATGGCATCGACCACATCCTTGCCCGCAACGACCCTGCCGAACACGGTATGGCGCCCATCCAGATGCGGCTGGGGCGAGTGGGTGATGAAGAACTGACTGCCGTTGGTGTTGGGCCCGGCGTTGGCCATGGAGATGACGCCAGCCTCGTGCTTGAGCGGGTTGCCGCGCACTTCATCCTGGAAGCGATAGCCAGGGCCACCGCGGCCGGTTCCGGTGGGGTCGCCGCCCTGGATCACGAAATCGGCGAT
>JAFGLK010000144.1 GCA_016928125.1 Anaerolineae bacterium | reverse complement strand
GAAAAGGAGCTGGCGCGGCTGGCCATCGACCAGGCCAAGAACAGCCTCTATGGCGCGCAGGGTAGCCGGGATGCGATCAAAGGCAGCCCCGTCACGAGCCCTGGGCAGCGAGATCAGGCCGAGGCCCAAGTGCTGAACGCCGAGATCGCGGTCAAGATCGCCGAGCTGCAGTACGCCCAGCTTTTTGAAGAGCCCAAAGCGGGCGCCATCGTGGCGGCCGAGGCCCAGATCGCCCAGTCAGAGTCCACTCTGGAGCGGTTGCGTGCCCGCCCGGAGCCTGAGGACATCGCCCTGGCCAGGGCGCAGGTCGCCCAGGCGCGGGTCAATGTGCAGGTGGCCCAGCAGCGCCTGGATGACGTCGAGTTGCGCGCGCCCATCGCGGGTCGCCTCACCCGGTGGGATCTGCATCTTGGCGACGTGGTCTCTCCAGCCAGTCCCGTAGGAACGCTCGTCGATACGAGCCGCTACCATGTGTCGGTCAGTATCGATGAGACCGACATCGGCCAGATCGCCGTCGGCCAGGAGGCCGAGATCCGCGTGGACGCCTTCCCAGACGTTCCGCTCGTCGGCCAGGTGAGGGATATCAGCCTGATCGGCAACAACGGCCAGGGCATCGTCGCCTATGACGTGCGCGTCGATCTGGAGCCAACCGACCTGGCCATTCGACCGCTCATGACGGTCGGCGTGGACATCATCGTGGAGCGCAAATCAGAGGTGTTGCTCGTGTCGAACCGGGCCATCCGGCGCGACCAAGAGGGCAAGTATGTAGAGGTCCTGATCGACAATGTGCCGGAGCGTGTGCCGATCACGACCGGCCTCACCGATGGATCCAATACGGAGGTGCTTGAGGGTCTGGAGCTCGGTCAAGAGGTCATCGTGGGACGTCCCCGCGAGGGCATCTTTGGCATGGGAGGCTAGCCATGTTGATCGAATTGCAGGACATCTGCAAGACCTACCAGATGGGCCAAGTCCAGGTAGAGGCGCTCTGTGGCCTCGACCTGGAGATCGAGGAAGGCGAGATGACCTCGATCATGGGCCCCTCGGGCTCGGGCAAGAGCACTTTGATGAACATCATGGGCTGCCTGGACCAGGCCACGCGCGGCCGTTATGTGTTGGACGGCATCGACGTGTCGCGTCTGAACGATGATCAGCTGGCAGAGATTCGGGCGCGCAAGATCGGCTTTGTGTTCCAAAACTACAATCTCTTGAGACGCACCACGGCGCTGCAGAATGTGGAGTTGCCTTTGATCTATACTGGGGCCCGCAACCGTCGCGAGCGCGCCATCGAGGCCCTGACCACGGTGGGCTTGGGCGACCGGATCCATCATAGGCCCAACGAGATGTCCGGCGGCGAGCAGCAGCGGGTGGCCGTCGCCCGCTCTATCATCAACAACCCGAGCATCATCCTGGCCGATGAGCCCACCGGCAATCTCGACACCAAGACGGGCCGGGGCATCGTGGCCCTTTTCCAGGAACTGAATGAGACCCAAGGCATCACGGTGGTGTTCGTGACCCACGATCCCGAGATCGCCGACCACTGCCGCCGCATCGTGCACATCCGCGATGGTCGCCTGGAGAGTCTCGAGACGGTGGCCAATCCGCTGAGCGCCAAGGACTGGGTCGAGGGCGACGGAGCAGAGTGACATGAGTCTTGTGGAAAGCCTGCGCATGGCCATCCAGAGCCTGGGCGCCAACAAGATGCGCTCTGGCCTGACCATGTTGGGCATCATCATCGGCACCGGCGCGGTGATCGCGCTGCTCTCGATCGGCCAGGGCGCCCAGGCGGCCATCACGGAACAGATCCAGAGCATCGGCTCCAATCTGATCTTTGTCTTTCCCGGGCAGTTTCAGCAGGGCATGACCAGTGTGCGCAACTATGAGCCCCTCACCAGGCAGGATGCCGAGGCGATCGGCGATCCGATGCGGACCACCTACGTAGCCGCTTCCGTGCCTCAGATCGATCGCACCGGCTCGGTGACCTACCGTGGCGAAAGCGTCGACGTGTCGGTCACCGGCACAACGCCCGAGTTCGAATTCGTGCGCAACTATCCCGTCGGGCTGGGCACCTTCTTCACCGCTGGGGACGATGCCTCTTCGGCGCGCGTGGCGGTGCTGGGCACCCAGACGGCGACTGACCTTTTCGGGGCTCCCGAGTTGGGCTTGGGGGAGACCATCCGCATCAATCGCGTCCCCTTTGATGTCATCGGCATCCTCGAGGAAAAGGGCGGCCAGGGCATGTATGGGCGTCCAGCCGACGCCATCGTGATCGTGCCCCTTTCCACATTCCAGCAGCGCCTGTTCAGCGGCCGCTTTCGCACGTCGCGCGGCGACATGGTGGATACCATCAATGTGTCCGCCTTTGACGAGGAAAGCGTGGACCTGGCCATCGAGGAGATCACCTGGTTGCTGCGCGATCTTCACGATATCGAGTTCGAGGAGGACGACTTTACCGTCGCATCGCAGCAGGACATCCTGGGCGTGTTTGCCCAGATCACGAACGTCCTGACCATCTTTCTGGGAGCCATCGCAGGCATCTCGCTGCTGGTGGGCGGCATCGGCATTATGAACATCATGCTGGTGTCGGTGACAGAGCGCACCCGCGAGATCGGCATCCGCAAGTCCGTCGGCGCCAAGCGGCGAGATATCCTGTGGCAATTCCTGGTCGAGTCCGTGGTGTTGAGTATCATCGGGGGTGCCTTTGGGATCCTCCTTGGCTGGGGCATCGCCAGGATCGTCGACTCGCTCGACCAGTTCACGACCGTCGTCTCACCGAGCTCCATCGGCCTCGCCGTGAGCTTCTCGCTGGCCGTCGGCCTCTTCTTCGGGATCTATCCCGCCAGCCGCGCCGCCAACCTCAACCCGATCGAGGCGCTACGCTACGAATAGACGCAAGCAACCAGGCCGCATCCCTCACAGCCCCATGCGGTCTGGTTTGCGCCCCAAGAGCTAGCTTCGCCCGGCCTTGACCCCCTCGATCAACGCCTTGGCCCGCGCGGTGAGCGCCGCCCAGTCCTTGTCCGCAATGAGTCGGCTGTTCACCAGACTCGAGCCGATGCCCGCGCACACGGCGCCGGCGCGCATATAGTCGGCGATGTTGTCAGGGCCGACGCCACCCACCGGCGCCAGCCGCACTTGAGGCAGCGGCGCCAGCAGCGCCCTGATGTAAGGCGGCCCCAGCAAGTCCACAGGGAACACCTTGACCACATCCGAGCCGCATTCCCAGGCCTGCAGGATCTCGGTGGGCGTCAGGGCGCCCGGCATCGAAACGGCGCTATAGCGATTGCAGATCTCGATCACCGCCGGATTGAAATTGGGCGCCACGATAAAGCGCGCGCCGGCCAGAATGGCCGCGCGAGCCGATTCGGCGTCCAGCACGGTGCCCGCGCCCATCACGATCTCGTCGCCAAAGCGCGCCGAGGCCTCCTCGATGATCGATAGCGCGCCAGGAGTGGTCATCGTGAACTCGATATGTCGCACGCCCCCGGCCGCGATCGCCTCGGCCACCCGCATCAGGTTCTCGGATGAATTGAGGCGCACGATAGCCACTACCCCGGTGTCGATGATGCCCTGCAACAACCCTAGCTTGTCCATGCTCGCTCTCCCTTCCCGTTGAGTGTGCAGCCACGCCGCGGAGGACCCGCGACGGCCCTCTCTGTCTCGGATGATACGGCAGAAGAGATCGATCCGCAACCGGCCCTCGCGAGCGCGAGTTGAGGGCGCCGCCGCCTGCCAGCCAGGCACGTGGCGCCGGTGGCCCCTATGTGGTACACTGCGCTGAGTGGAATCTGGGCCGGATCCGGACAGACGAGGTCAAACGTGAACATGACAGCCCTGGCGATTGACGGGGGCGCGCCCGTGCGTGAGCGCCCCTTCCCACGACGTATCCTCATCGACGAGGCGGAGATCGACGCCCTGCATGCCCTGCTCGAGAAGGAGCGCACCCAGGGCG
>JAFGLK010000143.1 GCA_016928125.1 Anaerolineae bacterium | reverse complement strand
TGCGACCTCACGACGCTGAGCTCTTTGGGCGCGTTCAGCGCAAAAGGCGACGGCCTCATCGTCGTGCTTGAGGCGATTCCACAGCTCGCGCGCCTGGTCGCGGTCTGCCGCGATCTGGCGAACGTCCTCCAGATTGGTCAGATGATGGCTCGGGACGAATAGGTGGCGGTGGCGACGGAAAAAGCCGGCAAAGGCCCTTGACTCCTCTTCGGGGCTCGCATAGCGCACTTGGGCCAGCTGGCAGAGCTCGTCGTGAGAACGGGCCAGTTGGTCTCCCTCGCGCTGCACCAGCAGCTCGCAGGTATCCGGGTCGTCGCCAACCCAGCGTGTGAACAGGCGGGAAAAGATGTCAGCCAGGGCCTGATCGCAGTTACCCAGGCGACCGCGCTCGACCCAGAAGGCCTCCTCCAGATCGATCGTTTGGCTCAGACGCGTGTGCAGCTCTCTCTTGGACAAGGTGGACAGATCGATCTCGGCCAGTTCAGCCAGGATCGGCGCAGCACGCCGCCAGAGCGCCTGATAGGGTCGATCCAGATGGCGAGCAGCATAGAGCCGCCGCAGGCTGTGCAAGAGCCGCCGCAGGGGACTGATCTCCATGTCATAGGCCGGCAGCCCGGCTTGGCGGGTCCAGAGGTAGAGATAGCCGCAGACATAGTACTCTTCGCGCTCCAAATGGGCCGAAAAGAGGCGATTGGCCTCGCGCACCGACGCGGCGTTGAACTTGGCGCTCAAGCTCCGATGATACCAGGAGTAAGGGCGCAGCGCCCGAGCTTCGCAGGCTTGCGGGCGATTCAGCCTGAGCTGCCTTCCCGTGGCGCCCACGTCGCTACTCCCGAGGGGAAGATAGGGCGGCACGCTTGTCAGAGGACGCACGCGCATCAGATACACGCGATCCTCCGAGATGGTCCACTCGATCCCCTGGTAGGCCAGTTGCGTCTCACCCAGCATCAATCCATAGTAACGCAGCCGGGTCCAGTGTGGCGATTCGCCGGGGCTGCGCTCGTAGGGCCGCAGGCGATGGATGCCCGTTTGGGGTCCCGCTTTGACTTCAAGCACAAAGATGTCAGGATTCCCTGTGATGGGGTCCACATTGAACAGCGCACCGTGGGCCTCCGAGTGGATCATGGGCTGCAGGATCACGGCCATGGCCGAGCGCACCAAGTCCACGCGGAAGCGTTGCGCATAGGCCAGCGCCTTGGCGCTAAAGAGCGACATCCAGCACCCCAGCACGGCCTGAATGACCGCTTCCTCTCCCTCGATGCCCAAAAAGCTCTCGTGCTGGCCCACGAAGCTGCGCTGCGGGCTGTCCTCCCATAGGGCGGAGGAGCGCACCGCCAAGGGAATGCCGCCCATGGCGGCCCAGGCGGCGCGGATCGTCTCGCTCACCTCGTTGGGCAGCCGCCGCACCTGGAAGGCCGAGCGAATGGCCCATTCCGCGGCCTGGAACTGGGCCAGCGCAGAGGGCTGTAGGGCGCTGAGGATCGAGGCGATCTCGCCCTGCAGGCCGCCCTGCTGCATAAAGCGCCGATAGAGATCGGTCGAAAGGACCATGCCGGGCAGCACCGGGCAACCCAGACGCAACGCCTCCCCCAGGCGGGCGGCTTTGCCGCCATAGGCCGCCAAATCGTCGAGAGAGATGTCGGCTAGGCCACGGAACATGGCCATGGTGCCCACCTCGCAGTCCAGCTTGTGCAGCGCGAGGCCCAGTTGGCCAGGCCTCGTCTCCGATCCGCCGTTCAGGCCAAGAGCACGTGTTGCTTCAGAAAACGCAATAGGGTCGTGTAGAACGCCTCGATGGTCTCGGTCTTGCGCCAACCGTGGCCTTCGCCCGGATAAAGGTGGTATTCGTGCGGCACACCCTTGTCGCGCAAGGCCGCCACGATCGTCTCCGCTTGATCGGGGGGCACGACGCGATCCTCCTCGCCCTGAAAGATCGCCACCGGATCCACGATGCGATCGGCGAAAAAGATGGGCGAGCGCTCGCGATAGCGGTGTGCCGTCTCGGGCAGCGGCCCGATCAGCGAATCCAGGTAGCGCTGTTCGAACTTGTGCGTGTCGGAGGCCAGGGTGAAGAGATTGGTCACCCCGTACAGACACACGCCGGCCCTGAAGATGCCTGGATGGTGAATCAAGGCCTGCAGCACGGTGTAGCCGCCCGCGCTGCCCCCCATGATCACGATGCGCTCCGGATCGGCGCGGCCCGTATCCGCCAGAAAGCCGGCCCCGCTCACGGCGTCTTCCACATCGCAGATGCCCCAACGCTCGCGCAGGGCATCCTGGTAGGCGCGCCCATAGCCCGAGCTCCCACGGTAGTTCACCGCCAGAACGACATAGCCACGCGTGGCGAAGAACTGCGCGTCGGCCGCAAAGCGCGCGGCCGTCTGACCGGTGGGCCCGCCGTGGACCATCACAATCGCGGGAGGCTTGCCGAGGCCCGCAAAGCGCTGCTCCAGAGGCGTGTACAACAGCCCATAGGCCTGCCCGTCTCCTGCAGTGGGCCAGGCGACCGCCTCGGGGGTGCTCAAGATCTCCGGCGGCAGCGTCTCGTGGCCCGAGCGGGCCCACACCCGCACCTGCCTGCTGCTCGGGTCGTAGGTGAGCACGCGTTCGGGCCTCGTGGCGCCAGATGCGATGGCTGCCACCCTGCCCCGCGACGATACGCTGACCTGAGCAAAGGCGCTATAGCCCTCGAGCGCGGCGATGGGCGTCTGCTCGCCCGTCTGCGCGTCCACGCGGCGGAGCTGGCCGAAGCCTTGGCTGGTCTGCACATAGTAGATCGAGCGGCCATCGGGGCTCCAGCCGTAGGTGCGCATGTCCTGGCGCCAGGTCGTGACGCCCAGATCCACCTCGCCGGTCACCAGGGGACGATGCGCGCCGCTCTCCAACTCATACACATAGAGATTGCGCCAGCCTGTGGCATCCGAAATGTAAGCCAGATGGCGGCCATCGGGCGAGAACTCGGGCTGTTGAACCGCGCAGGTATCATCCCCCGCGATCACCTCGCTCCCGGCGAGGGTGGGCAAGCCCTTGTGGGGCAAGGCCAGCTCGGCCAGGTAGAGCTGGGTGCCGTCCCAAGGCATCAACGGGTGATTCCAGGCGATCCAGGCCAGGCGCCGGCTGTCTGGATGCCAGGCGGCCTGCATGTAAAAGTCGTGGCCCTCGTGGAGCTTCTGGGGCCAGGATTGGCCCTCGGCATCCACGAGCGCCACACAGTCGCGCTCCTCGTAGGAGTGGATGAACGCGAGCCAGCGGCCATCGGGGGACACGCGGGGCGCAGCCGCCTCGCCGTAGGCGGGCGTGATGGCCCGCGCCGAGCCGTGAGACAAAGCCTGGCGATAGAGGCGTCCGCCGGACACAAAGTAGGCCTGCCCACCCGCTGCACTCATGTCGCCCCCGCCATAACCCACCCGTGCGCGCACCGAGAGATCGGTGGTCAGGTCGCGGGGGGCGTTCCCGTCCGTGCTGGCGCACACCAGCACCCCACGGTCGGAGCGGCCCTCCAGCCAGACGAGCGTCGCGCCATCCGCGTCCCAGGCCACGTCCTGGAGCCGAACCTGGTGGGCCAGGCTGGCGGGTGTGATCGGGCTTGGCCACAGGCCATAGGCCAGCATCTTTTCCACGGCGCTACCTCCCCCATCGCGATGTCAGCCTGGGCGCGCATCAGCGCGCCGTGCTGATCCTGCAGGATTGCCCATCCAAAGCATGCCTATCCCATAGGATACTGGGGCGGGGCTTTTTTGGCAAGCCGCAGCGCGCATGGCCAGCCGCCTCCTGTTCCCTCACGGCGCACGATACCGGAGCCCAGCGATTACATCTCCCTCAATCTCCTATGCTCCATCTGCGGCCTTTGACCCTCACATGCAGCAAGCCCCTGCGTTTGAAACTTTGGCGATCATTTCACACTCTATAGTGGATTTACGTCTCCATTGACGAATTGCGTGTTTTCGTGTACAATACCATTGGGATACCTGAAATCCCTCATGCTGGTTTGATGCGCACTTGCGGCGGCTTAGTCGAGCATAGGCGACGGCCCTGGTTGGGGCTTCCTGCGTATGCCGAGAGGAGGAACGACTACGCGGCTGGGGTTCATTCCATACTGAGGGCTAGAACACATGTCTGGGGGGTGTTGCTATGGATCAGGATACGTTGCTGAACGTCAAGCAGGTGGCGCAATACCTGCAGCTCAAAGAGTCCACGATTTACTCGTGGGCCCAGGATGGCAAGATACCGGCGATCAAGATCGGGCGCACGTGGCGTTTCCGCCGCAGCGATCTCGACGCCTGGCTTGAGAGGCATCTCAAGGGCGAAGAGGAGCTGGCCGAGGGCTGAATATGCCCGGCGCCACAACCGAATAGGACCCATGCAGAGAGCTCGGCGCAGCTGTGTGCCGGGCTCTCTGTGCGTCGGGGTCAGCCGTCAGTCGGACGCCAAGACGGCCCCTGGCTAGAACGCCGGGGGCCGTTTTGCGCGCGTTCTCGCGCACATGCGCCTGTTGGGCTGCTCAAGATCAGGCGGGCTCTTGTCCCGGATGCAGCTTGCGGAACTTGGCCAGCAGCTCGTCCTCGGTCTCTTCGTGGTCCGGGTCCGGCTGGGGCGCCTCTACCGGGCAGACCTCATAGCACTGCTGGGTGTCGTAAAAGCCGACGCACTCGGTGCACTTGGCGGGGTCGATGACGTAGAACTCATCGCCCTCCGAGATCGCCTCGTTGGGGCACTCGGCTTCGCACGATCCGCAGGCGATGCATTCGTCGGTGATGATGTAGGCCATGGAACCATTCCTCCCGATATGTGTGATGCGAGCCACCTGGCGCGCCGCTTGGCGCCCGGCGAAATCTCGGCTAAGTATAACCGCAGGATAGGGTGTGTCAAGTTGGGAACGTGTCGTTCTGCGAATGTGCGCGCCAGGCCAATGCGCCGCAGATGCCGAACGTGTGCCCATGGCCCATTCGGCTGCCCATCTCCCTCTCGGCTCCGACTGCCAACGTTGACGAACGCGATGGCGGCGTCATGGGAGAGCTATCCTTGGGCCGTGCCTTGCCGTTGCCGAGCCGGACCGCCGAGAGCCCGTGGGGTCGAGATCCCCATGGCAGCGCCACGAGAGCGCTGCCGACGGGATCGGGCCTTGGTAGAGCTGGAGGCTCGAGATGGCCTTGAGCCCCTTATGGGGCAACCCGGTTGTTGTAGACCACCGGTAGGGTCAATCGGTGCATCTCTGGCGGCGTGAAGGGAATGCTGACCAGACGCTGAGTCTCACTGTCGATCACCCAAGTGTGGGTCTCGCCCGCCTCAAGCCCTCTGAGCCGCGCGACCCGCGGAAGGCCAAACTCTATCCAACCGCTCGCGCCCGACGAGGCGAGCGTGACAGGGCTCCAGTCAAGAGTGCCTGGCGTGACGGTCGCGCTGGCTGTGGTGCCCTCCAGCACGATGCAGGTCGGTTCCAGCGCGGCAACGTGGGTCTGTGGAGTCACCGTTTGCGAGGTGCCCTCGGCATAGAGAGCGTTGAGCGTGCCCAGACTTCCGTCTGACCCGGCATACCATACCCAGCCGTACGGGCCGACGGAGATGCTCTCGGGAGCCCCCGCATCAGGGAGCAGATAGGTGGTCTGCAGCATGCGCGCTGGATCGAGGCTCACCACAGCGCCCAGGCCGTTGTCCGCCCACCAGAGTCTCCCGTCGTCATCAAAGGCCAAGCCCACTGGCCAAGAGCCCTCTCCTGCGATGGGCCACCAGCGCAGTTGGCCGCTTGCGGGCTCGAAACGCACAATGGCGCCATTCCGCCAATCGCCGAACCAGACAGCGCCCTCTTGGACCGTTACATACTCGCTGGCGCCCAGTTGGGGGAGCTCGTAGGTGCACAGCTCGCTCGTGGCCGGGTCAAAGCGATGGAAACGCGCGTCGAAAGAGTTGGTCAGCCACACATGCCCAGCTTCGTCAAAAGCCAGGCCCAGGAGGCTGTAGGCCTCGGCCTCCTCCAACGACCAGAGCGTAACCGTGCCCGAGCCCGGCGACAGGCGCCCCAGCAGTACATCATCAGGATTCGTCCACCAGACCTGCCCCGACGCGTCCATTTGCGCATCACTGGGCGCATCCAGGTCGCCAAATAGGGTGCATGCGCCCGTCTCAGGATTCACTTGCCAGATCTCGTTGGCGTTATAGTCGCTGATCCACAACCTGCCCAGACCGTCGAGATGCAGCTCAAAGGCTTGTCCCTCCTGATTGAGAGGCGCCTCAAGCGCCGGCACCTCGCCCTCCGCGAAGGCGAGTCTGGG
>JAFGLK010000142.1 GCA_016928125.1 Anaerolineae bacterium | reverse complement strand
TGAGTGGCGAGCCGGAGAATGGCTTTGCCTGGTTCACGCTGGGCACCAACCTGCTGCACAATGGACGTCCCGAGGAGGCGGCCGCGGCCTATGACCGGGCGCGCCTCATCGGCCTGCCCTATCGCATGATGTGGTATCAGTTCGGCGCATTTCAGGCTTACTATCAAGTGGGGCGGTATGACGAGGTCATCGCCCTGGCCGATGCCACCATCCGAGTGACGAGCGACGTCGAGGAGCTACACTACTGGCGTGCCCTGGCGCTGGAGGCCAAAGGCGACGTGGCCGGTGCGCGGGATGCGCTGCGCATGGCGCTGGATAAGAAGGCCAACTACGCGGCTGCCCGGGTGGCCCTTGCCCGCCTCGGCGAGTAGCGAGGTGGAGAGCCAGGAGGCGCATCTGGCGCGCCGAGAGGCGCACTTGGCGCGCAATACCCTCGTGGTCGCGGCCTTCTTCGGCCTGGCGGCGGGCGCAGCGCTTGTGCGCAACATGGTCATCGCCCGGCAGTTCGGCATCAGCGGCGAGTTGGACATCTACTATGCCGCCTTCAAGCTTCCCGAGTTGCTCTTTACCATCGTCGCGGGCGGCGCGCTGGCTACGGCGCTCATTCCGGTGCTAAGCGGCTACCTCGCGCGCGACGATCGGGCTGCGTTCTGGCGGCTCGCCAGCGCCATCAGCAACGTCGTGGGCCTGGCCATCGCCGTCCTCGCACTGGTCGCCGGCATCCTGGCGCCGATGCTCGTTCGCCGCCTCATCGCCCCAGGCTTCACGCCCGAGGCCCAGGCCGAGACGGCGCGGGTAATGCGCGTGGTGCTGGTCTCAACGCTGATCTTTGGCCTGAGCGCCGTGCAGACCAGCGTGTTGCACAGCGTGAAGCATTTTCTGCTGCCGGCGCTGGCCCCAACCGTCTATCCGCTGGGGGTGGTGGCCGGCGCGCTGTTTCTGGCGCCGCGCTGGGGCATCCGAGGTTTGGCCGTGGGCGCTGTGGCGGGGGCGTGCCTGCATCTGGCGGTGCAGGTACCGGGGCTGATGCGCTATGGCTTCAGCTGGCAGCCCATCCTCTCCACGCGTGATGGTGCCGTGCCCCGTGTACTCAAGCTCATGGCCCCACGCATCCTCGACCTCGGTGTGTTCCAGCTTACCCTGTTGCTCACGGCCAACCTAGCCTCGCGGCTGGGGGCAGGCAGCCTCAGCGCCCTGGAGTGGGGCTGGGACTTGATGCAGTTGCCGGAGACGGTCATCGGCACCGCATTTGGTCTGGTGGCGCTGCCCACGCTGGCCGAGCTGGCGGCGCAGCAGGAACTGGCCGCCTTGCGCCAGACGATGAGCGATACGCTGCGCGCTATCCTGGGGCTGACCATTCCGGCCGCCATGGGCTTGATTCTCCTGGGGCGGCCCCTGCTAGAGGTACTCTACCAACGTGGGGCTTTTGGCTCCGGCGCCACCGAGGCCGTGTACATCGCTGTGCGTTTCTATGCTTTGGGCCTGGTCGGCCATGCCTGTCTGGAAGTCGTGGCCCGCGCCTTTTTCGCCCAACAGGACACGGTGACCCCGCTATTCATCGCCGTGGGCTCGGCGGCTGCCAACCTTCTGTTGGGCGTGGCCCTGATGGGCCCGCTGGGGCATGGAGGCCTGGCGCTGGCCAACACTTTGGCGGTATCCGTCGAGGTATTGGTGCTGCTGGCGGTGTTGCGTCGCCGCTGGGGCGGCATCGAAGGGCGCGAGACGCTCAAGGGGCTGGCCCAGATTGGGCTGGCGACCACGGCCATGGGCGCCGTTGTGGGCGGTATCCTATGGCTGGGGCAACGTGTTGGCCTAGGGCCACTCTGGCTCGTCGCCCTTGGCGCTGGGGCGGGTGGATTCATCTATCTCGTCGTAGGCTGGCAGCTACGTTTGACCGCCGTGCTCTGGCCCCTGCGTGCCCTGGGGTGGCAGCGCTCCTGAGGCGCCGCTCCTGATGAGTCTTGTGTCGGCTCGCGGTCTTGCGGCCTCGGCGGCTTTCCGATGGAGCAGCTCGCGATGGGCACTGGTTTGAGCGGTGTTTTGACACTCGCCGCGGCCCTGGTAAGATAGGTGCGTTTGGGAGCTCACGGCAGAGATGACTGGGGGCATCGGCAAGATGTTCTCTCTGCATGGGCATCATCTGCACCGATCTACATCATCGTTGGAGGTATCGAATGGCAAAGGGTTATGCAGGCAAGATTCTGCACGTCGACCTGACGCAGGGCAAGGTGTGGTCGGAGGAGCCCTCCGACACCTTCTACCGGCGTTACATCGGCGGAAGCGGCTTTGTAGGGTATTATCTGCTGAAGGATGTGCCCAAGAACGCTGATCCTCTTGGCCCCGAGAATGCGCTCATCTTTGCGGACGGAACGATCACTGGGATCCCGATCGCTGGGGCGGGCCGGAGCGCCGTGGGCGCCAAGTCGCCCCTCACAGGGGGGTATGGTGAGGCTGATGGCGGAGGCTTCTTTGGCGCCGAGCTCAAGCAGGCCGGCTTTGACGCCATCATCGTCAAGGGCAAAGCTTCCTCTCCCGTCTACCTCTGGGTCCATGATGGCGAGGCCGAGATCAAGCCGGCCGATCATCTTTGGGGCATGACGACCAACGAGTGTGAGGAGGCCCTCAAGGCCGAGCTTGGCGACGGCCGGGTTCGCGCAGCCACCATCGGCGTGGGCGGCGAGAAGATGGTGCGCTACGCCTGCGTGATGTTCGATGTCACCCATGCGGCCGGCCGCACCGGCCTGGGCGCCGTGATGGGCTCCAAGAACCTCAAGGCGGTGGCTGCGCGCGGCAGGAATCGTATCGAGCTGGCCGATAGCGACGGCGTGCGTGCCCTATCGCGCTGGATGGTCGACAACTGGAAGGACAAGAGCTGGGGCATGCACGATCTGGGCACCTCCGGCGGCGTCGAGGGCCTGCACGAGATCGGCGCGTTGCCGACCCGCAACTTTCAGGATGGCCAGTTCGAGGGCGCCAGCAAGATCAGCGGCACCGCCATGCGCGACACCATCCTGACGGATCGCGGGGGCTGCTACGCTTGTCCGATCCGCTGCAAGCGCGTCGTGGACATCCATGACGACCAATATCAGGTCGATCCCATCTATGGCGGTCCTGAATACGAGACGATCGGTGCCTTTGGCTCCAACTGCGGCGTGGATGACCTGCGCGCCATCTCCAAGGCGAACGAGCTCTGCAACGCCCAGGGCCTCGACACGATCTCGTGCGGCATGGCCGTCTCTTTTGCCATGGAATGTTATGAGAACGGCGTTCTGACCCAAGAGGACACCGATGGCCTCGAGCTGAACTTTGGCAATGGCGAGGCGATGGTAGAGCTGACCCGGCGCATCTGCTTCCGCGAGGGCATCGGCGATCTGCTGGCCGAGGGGCCAACCCGCGCCGCTCAAAAGCTGGGGCCGGCGGCTCTGCCTTTTGTGCTGGATGTCAAGGGCCAGCCCTACCCAATGCACGAGTGTCGCACGCGCCACGGCCAGGGCCTCGGCTATGCCGTTTCCCCCACGGGCGCCGACCACATGCACAACTTCTGGGATGGGGCTCAGGCCAATGATCCGGTGGGAGAGGGGCTTCAGAGCCTCGGCGTCTACCAGTCGGTGCCGCAGACCGAGCTCAATTCGCACAAGGTGCGGGCCTATACCATGACGACGAACTGGCAGTGGGTCCACAATCATCTGGGCCACTGCATGTTCATCCCCTGGAGCCGCGATCAGATGGTCGAGATCGTCAGGGCCATCACCGGCTGGCAGACGAATGTGTGGGAGCTGCTCAAGGTGGCCGAGCGGGGCGTGACCATGGCCCGTGCCTTTAACCTTCGGGAGGGCATGACCCGCCAGGATGACAAACTGCCGATGCGGATGAACACGTTCCATGTCAGCGGCACGGTCAATGAGGCGCCCATCGACCCGGAGGTGCTCGACGAGGCTGTGAGCATGTTCTACGGCATGATGGGCTGGGATCCGGACACTGGCGTGCCTACCCTGGGCAAGTTGCAGGAACTGGACATCGAGTGGGTGGCCGAACACCTGCCATGAGATAGGCCGAGCTGTGGGCTGAAACGAGACTCCCCTGGCGTCACCGTGGCCAGGGGAGTCTTTGTAGCTTTATGGCGCTTCGTCCAAGAGCCGTCGCTCGCCCTCGAGGGCGCGCAACGGTGAGAGATCCTGGCTCACCTCGATGGTGCCACGATAGCGCCCCTCCTCGTCGCGCAGCGCAAAGTAACGGATGTGAATGAACTGGCCGGCCATCTGGATCCAGAACTCGGCCACGTCTCTCTGCCCGCTCCTGAACTCGTCCAGCAGCCGATTCACCACGTGCACGCTGGCAGGCGGATGGCAGTTCTGCACCTTGCGCCCGATGATAGCTGGCGTGCGGGTGAAGATCCGCTCGTGACGGCTCTGTGAGAAGTAGCGCACGGTGTCCTGCTCATCAACAAAAGTCACGTCGATGGGCAAGTGGGTCAGCATGAGATTGACCTGCTCTCGCGTCAACCCGCCTGTATCAAGAGGCAACATGCCGCCCTCAAACAGCGGAGCCTCCTCTCGGGGCGCCTGGGCAGGCTCGACCGCCGGCTGCCATTGGTTCCCTGGGCGGATGAGGCAGTAGCCGATCTCGTCGCTACCGTCTCGGATCTCCGCCCACTCGGCCTCGCTGAGCATCTTGAGCGCTGTCGGATACAGGATGTGCTCCTCTTTGTAGAACATGCTCCGGATCGCCTCGGCCAAGGGGGTGAACAGCTCGGCAGCGCTCTTCGGGCTGTGTCGCAGAGCCTCCTGAAAGATCTTGACCTGAGCGCGGATGTCGTCGTGCGTGCCCCACATCACTGAGGATGGTCCCGTGACGCCGTGCCTCTCGAGGATTGGGAAGAGCAGGTTCTCTTTGCGGCTGTAGATGCGCTCCACCTGGGCCATCTGCTCGGCAAAACGGCGCAAGCGCTCCAGGGCCGATGCAGAGGGCAGCTCGGCCACCGCCTCCTCCATGAGTTTGAGCAACTCACCCAAGGCAAAGTTCTCCGCCTTGAAGGTGTGTACGGGATGTCCCGGGGTCATCTCTGGAGCCCTCTCCTGGTCAAGAGACTCCTGAAAGACGGCCACGTGCACATCGCACAAGGCCTTGACCTCTTCCACCGGCAGGCCATCCTCGATGAGCTCCTGCTCGAGCCTGGCGATCTCTTGAGCGCTGATATCCCCGATCAGGGCGGCAAAGCGCGCGCGGGCCTGAGCCAGATCGAGGCCGGCGTGAAGATCCAGGATGAGTTCTTTCAGCGCCTGTTTGCGCTCTTGGCTGTTCTCTATATACTCGCTCATGTCCTGCCTCCGGGTGGGTGCATTCCTCTTGGCGTCCAGTCTGGCTCCATTGTAGCACACATCGGGCTCGGCTGGCGTGATTTTGGTCACAAGACGTCGGACAGGCCCATCAGAGCGACCCATGCGCGACCCCAGGTGTTGGCGAGAGGTGTTCATACGGGGCGGCATCACCGCAATCATGGCGGTGATCGCCTATGCCATCCTGGGCGCCGACCCATGGGTACTGATCCTGCCCATCGCCGTGGTGGCGCTCGTGTGCCTGAAATGGGGCCTTTGGCCCCGAGACGACGATGATCCTGTCAACAATCCCTGAAAGCGATGCATAGGTGGGCGCCCTCTCGCTTGGGAGGGCGCCCGGCTGCATCTGTCTGGCTCAGTCCCCGCTGCTCGGGCCATTCACCCGGAGTTGGGTGTCTCTGTCCCTGCGTCTGTGTCCGTCTCTGTGCGGGCGGCGGCATGCATGGCCACCTGCGCTTTCTCGGCCAGCGGCGTAGACCAGCCGTCCTCGAAATAGTCCAACACTCTGGGGGCGCCCTCTAACTCGATTACGATCACGGTATCCAACTCATCGGGTGCCCGCCCTGGCAGCCCGGTCAGCGTCACACGGTCGTCGGTCTGCTCAAACTCGATCTGCTTGCCCGTCTTGAGCAGATGCACGGAGCGCACGCTGTTCACGATCCTCGCCAAGTGGATCTCTTTGCCGGGCCAGCGGAAAATGTGCATGTAGATCGTATTGCCCATCAGGGTGCTGAGACCCATGGAGCTCGAGAAGGGCGAGCGCTGGGTACCATAGATCGAGCCCCCGTTCTCGTCCAGCCATTCCCCAACACGGCGCAAGATGCGCACCGACTCTGAAGGGATCGTCCCGTCGGGAAGTGGGCCCACATTCAGCAGGAAATTGCCCCCGCCGCCAGCGCAGCGCACCAGATGCATGATGACCTGCTTGGGAGTCTTCCAATTGTCATCGGCCTCGTTGTAACCCCAGTTGTCATTCAATGTCATGCACGCCTCCCAGGGCCGACCAGCCTCCGAGGGGCGAATGTGTTGCTCAGGCGTGTCGAAATCCTCCGGCAGTTGCGCGCGGTTGTTGAGGATGATCTCGGGTTGGAGTTGGCGCACCATGGCGTTGAGCTCGGCCGAGCGCCAATCCTCCGCCGTATAGGGCCAGCCGCCATCGTACCACAGGACATCGAGTTTGCCGTATTGGGTGCACAACTCGCGCACCTGCGCATGCACATAGTCGACCAGTTCGCGCCAGCCCTTGGGGTCGCGCTTCGGGCCGCGGAAATAGGCAGGATAGCGCCAGTCCAGGAGGGAGTAATAGAACCCCACGCGCATACCGCCACGATGACAGGCCTCCACATACTCGCGGATCAGGTCTCGGCCCGCGGAGGTCTTGGGGGCCGTGAAATCGGAAACCTGGCTGTCGAACAAGGAGAACCCATCGTGATGCCGGGATGTGAGGACCATGTAGCGCATGCCCGCCTCTTTGGCGAGCTGCACCCAAGCATCGGGATCGAACTTCTTCGGATCGTACTTGCGCGCCAGCGGGGCATACTCCTCGTGTGGGATGTGCTCCTGATACATCACCCACTCGCCGCGCGCCGGGACAGCGTACACGCCCCAGTGTATGAACATGCCGAAACGCGCTTCCCGCCACCAGCTCATATGGTCTGCCATCGTTCACCCTCCCTCGTCAACCGGATGATGGAGAAATCGGCTTACACGCGTCAGCCTGTCACGCGTCAACCGTGATCTTAGCGTCGTTCCCTACGCGGGTCAAGGCGCGATCGTTCTGTGTGGCGGGATTCTGGCCTACCGATCTTGACAAGCGCGCGCGGGTAGCGCATACATAGGGCGCTTGCGTGACGGGTGGCGGACCACGGTCGCTGCGACTGCATGTGAGGATCATGATCGATACGAGAGAGAGGCGAGTTGATGGCAGGCATGACCATGCGTGACCGGTTGCTGGCCGTGGTTCAGGGCCGAGATCTCGATCGCGTGCCGCTCGTGATGTACGACACCCTTCTCCCGCTGGAGGATGTGCGACGACTGCTGGGCAGGGAGCGCATCGCCCTGCTGCGCTGGTGCCGCGTGCACGAGGTCGAGCATCCTCATTGCGCCTTTGTGGAAGAGGATTACTGCGTGGGCGATGCCAAGTGGCGTCGGACGACGCTGCACACGCCTGTAGGTGCGCTCCACGAGGAGCGCGCCTTTGAGCCAGCTTACGATAGCAGCTCGATTCGCAAACACTTTGTCGAGACGTATGAGGACTATGATGTGCTCTGGGCCTATCTCGAGGATTGTGTTATTCGGCCGAACTATGCCCAGTACCACCAGGATGCGGCCGAGCTGGGTGAGGATGGCCTGCCTTTGGTGGCCGTCGAGCGTACGCCATATCAGCAGCTTTGGGTGCAATGGACGGGCCTGGACAACCTGGGCTATCACCTGTGCGACTGGCCCGAACGGGTCGCGCACACCGTCGAGCTCCTAGAGGCCCGGGCGCGTCACATCTTTGACATCATCTGCCGCTCCCCAGCCCCCTTGGTCGACTTCCCAGACAATATCACCGCCCCGGCCATCGGTCCGGAGCGCTTTCGCAAGTATTGCGTGCCGCTCTACAACGAGCTGGCTGATAGACTGGGAGACGTGCCCGTGTTCGTCCACATGGATGGCGACCTGAAGCCCTTGTGGGATGACATCGCGGCCTCCAAGGTCGGAGGGATCGACTCACTCGCGCCTGCGCCCGACAACGACACCAGCGTGGCCCAGGCGCTGGCCATGTGGCCGGAGAAGCGTTTGTTCGTCAACTTTCCCTCATCGGTGCATCTCCGCCCGCCGGAGCAGGTGCGCGCCGCCACAGAGGAGATCCTGGCCGCGGGGGCTCACACAGGACGGATCGAGATCCAGATCTCTGAGAATGTCCCGCATCGGGTCTGGCGCACGAGCCTGCCAGCCATCGCGGACGCCATCGAAGCCTGGCGGCCATAGCTGCCACGTTCAGCATCCCATAGCAAGGAGAGTCACCTATGCGCATCACCGACATCCGCACCTTTCTGGTCAATCCGACAGGCCATCGAGCCGGCATGATCGGCGGCAAGAACTGGCTCTTTGTGAAACTCGAGACCGATGAGGGGATTGTGGGCTGGGGCGAAGCCTACACGCAGCTCGATCGCGACCGCAACATCGCCCAGACCGCGCGCGACCTGGGGCGCTATCTCATCGGCTTGAGCCCTTTCCGCATCAAGCACTTTACCCAGATGGTATATGATGATTTCGCCGGCCGGCGCGGTTCGATGGAGCTCTTTTGCGCCCTCAGCGGCATCGAACAGGCCCTATGGGATATCGTGGGAAAGCAACTGGGCACGCCAGTCTACAATCTGCTGGGTGGTCCCTGTCGCGATCGTATCCGCGTCTATGCCAATGGCTGGTACGGTGGGGCCAAGACCCCTGAGCAGTATGCCCAGATGGCGCAGGCTGTGGTCGCGCGGGGCTTTACGGCCCTCAAGTTCGATCCCTTCCCTGGCCCCTGGCGGCTCTATGTGGACAAGGAGGTTGAGCGCAAGGCCATCGCTAACGTGGGCGCCGTGCGCGAGGCGGTCGGCCCCGATGTCGATATCCTGATCGAGGTCCATCGCCGACTCTCTCCGATGCACGCCATCCGTGTGGGCCAGGCGATGGAGGCGTTCTCGCCCTTCTGGTTTGAGGAGCCTGTGCCGGTCGAGAACGCGGCCGCGCTGGCCGAGGTCCGCGCCCAGGTGGATATCCCGATCGTGACCGGCGAGACGCTGTATACCAAGGCCGCTTTCCGCGACGTGTTCGAGCAACGAGCAGCCGATATCATCAATCCCGACGTGTGCAACTGCGGCGGCATTCTGGAGCTCAAAGAGATCGCCGCCATGGCGGAGCCTTCCTTCGTGGCCGTTTCGCCCCACAACTACAACAGCACCACGATCGGTCTGGCAGCGACGGTGCAGGCGGCGGCCTGTATGCCCAACTTTTTGATCACCGAGTATTTCGTCAATTTCGAAGAGACCAGCCGCGAGATCGTGGATATCCCTCTGGAGGTGCGCGGAGGCTATATCCCCCTGCCCGAAAGGCCTGGCCTTGGAGTGGAATTGGTGGAGGAAGAGCTCAATAGGCGGCCGTATGAGGAGCAGCCCCCGCGGGCGATGCCCGATTCCCACTGATCGACGGAGGGGGCGGGGCTTGTTTGGCGCAATCCGAGGCCTGACATAGAATAGGCGCCATGTAATGCAGGCAGCATTCCGTGGATGTATTCCGTGCGCCGCATGGAATGCGTTAGGTAGGAGAGTGATTTGTGAGTCAACGCAACACGATTCTGTATGTGATTCTGGTTCTGGCCGTGCTGGTGCTTCTCGGCCAGTTCGTGTCGCTGCTTTTTCCCCTTGGCGACAGAAGAGTGGCCATGAACCAGACCATCACCGAGGTCCCGCGTCCGACGCGCACAGAGACGCCGATTCCTACAGAGACGCCGGTCCCGCCCACGGCGACGCCGGTGCCTACAGCGACCCCTGTGCCATCCACGGCGACGCCCGTTCCGCCTACAGACACACCTGTGCCGACGGCCGAGCCGGCCACCGAGACGCCGGTGCCCCCAACGGAGACCCCCGAGCCGCCCACGGCCACGCCTGCGCCGCCTACGGCCACGCAACGCCCGCCGACGCCGCGGCCACCCACAGCGACGCCGGTGCCTGTTCAGGTGCTCAACACAGTCCAGGTGGATAACGGCGAATGGGGCCAGGAAGGCATCTATATCAACTATCAGGCCAATATCAACGTGCGTGCGAATGACGGCCATCGGTACAGTTGCGAGATCGGCTTTCTCTCAAGCCCCGCTTCGCTGGCCAAGATCCAGGAGTATTGGAATTGGGGCGCACGTGGCGGCGGCAACTGGAAGATGATCCTCTCCATGCGTACCGAGGTATCCTGGCAAGGCTGCGGGGACGACAAAAATGTATGCTACCAGGTCTCGACCAACTCGGGCCAGGCGAGCTTCACAGCCGAGGTGCATGTCAAGAACCATGTGTGGGAGTCGCTGGTGAACGACTATCTGGCCGGGGGCTGGCAAGCGACCACGCGCAACGGCTACTATCAGCAGATTCAGGAGGCGGTGTTTGTGCCGATCTGCTCGGCCTGTGGGCCGCCGGATGTGCCCTGCATCGGCTTTATCTTTACGCGGATCGACTAGACGACTTGAGCCAAGGGGCGCCAGGTTCATCGAGAAGACCAGACAGCACGCGAGCCCAGACATTCCACCAGTGTCTGGGCTCGCGCTTTTGGACGCTCGTAGGCGTCAACGCGACCGCGCGCTATTCCATGACCTTGCCCACATAGAGCTCGCAGATGCGCCGAAAATGGAAGCCATAGATCGCAAAGGTGATCGCTACCGGGAAGAGCCTTGGCTTGTGAAAGAGCGTCCAGAAAAAGAGCTTCCAGTACTCGATTCGCTCTTTGCCCCTCAGGCCGATCTTGAAAATCGATTTCACAAAGGCGTGGATGTGGCTCCAATCGAGATGCATCGAGACGACGGGCGCTCGCTGATACTCCTTGAGAAAGGTGCGAATGCGCTCATAGTAGACCTGCGGCGAGTAGATCGTCGACACGATGCGCCGATACCCGTCCTGAAGCACGCTAGGATCCATCTTGGGTACAAAGTTCATCGTGTTGTTGGTGTTGTCGCCCGAAAGCTCTCCCAACAAGCGTCCCTCGCTCTTGATGCGGTCGTAGAGTTTGGTGCCATACGGCGCCTGCAACAGCCCCACCATGGCCGTCACGATGCCACTGCGCTGGATGAATTCGATCTGTCGCTGAAAGATCGAGGGGGTATCGCTGTCAAAGCCCACGATAAAGCCGCCTTGCACCTCTAGCCCGGCATGTTGCAGCGTCTTGACGGCCGCGACCAGATCGCGACCCTTGTTCTGGATCTTGTTACACTCAGCCAGGCTGTCCTCGTCAGGCGTCTCGATGCCCACAAAGACCCTGTCGAATCCGGCCTGGGCCATCAATTCCATCAATTCTGGATCGTCGGCCAGATTGATCGAGGCTTCGGTCTCAAAAGGCATGCCCTTTTTCCCGCGGCGCCATTCGATGATCGCTGGCAGGATCTCGCGTTTCAGCTGAAGCTTGTTGCCGATAAAGTTGTCATCTACGAAAAAGACGCCGCCCCGCCAGCCCAGATTGTAGAGGCCGTCGAGCTCGGTGATGATCTGCTCGGCTGTCTTGGTCCTCGGACGATGCCCAAAGAGGGCCGTGATGTTGCAGAACTCACAATCAAATGGGCAGCCGCGTGAGTACTGGATGCACATGCTCGAATACTGGTTGAGATCGGCCAGTTCCCACATGGGCGTAGGTGACAGGCTCATCTCAGGGAACGCATCCATCTCATAGATACGCTTGGGCTGGCCGCGCTCCAGGTCGGTCAGGAAGGGCTGCAACGTCACCTCTGCCTCGCCCAGCACAAAGTGGTCCACCAAGGGGAATTGCTCATACTCGCCAGCAAACAAGGGACCGCCCGCTACGATCGGCTTGCCGGCCGCGTGGCAGCGCCTGATCAGACGATGCGCGCTCTCGCGCTGCAACACCATGGCGCTGACAAAGACATAGTCCGCCCACTCAAGGTCCCGCTGCGTGAGGGGCCGGACGTTCAGATCCACCAGGCGCTTGTCCCACTCCTCGGGCAGGAGCGCCGCGACGGTCAAGAGCCCCAGCGGGGGAACGGATGCCTTTTTGCGCACAAAGGGCAGGGCATGCTTGAACCCCCAAAACGTATCCGGGAACTCGGGATAGGTCAGCAGAATGTGCATCGATCAGTATCCTCCATAGAGCGGTCTCAGAGTCTTTAACACCTAACCGACTGTTTAGACACGGCCATGCAGCACAAGGTTGCATCAATCAGCCAAAGCATCTGCCGGGTCTGCAAACTGGCTATCGTCTCTGGGGGAGGGTCGTCGTCTCGACACGCACTTGGCCATGACGCCAGCTCCCCAGGCCTGTTTGCGGCCCCTTGGCTCTCCACGTATACTCGGCAGCAAGTCTATCTATTCTAGAGGGAGAGGCTCATGGCCGAGAACGCACTAGGAACCCATCTGGTCTGCCAAGTCGCGATCATTACCGCAGACATCGACAAACTCTCCAAAGCGTGGGCTCAGCTCTTGGGTGTCGAGGTGCCATCCTGGCGCATGACGGACGGCCCAGCAAAGAGCCACATTCAGTATCTCGGCGAGCGCACCGAAGCGCGGGCCAAATTGGCCTTCTTCGACCTTGGGCAGGTGCGACTCGAGTTGATCGAACCAGTAGGGCGTCCCAGCACCTGGGGCGATTTTCTGGATCAGCACGGCGATGGCCTGCACCATATCGCCTTTCAGATCAAGGGCATGGACGAGGTGCTGCTACGTCTGGAAGCCCAGGATATCCCGCTGGTGCAGAGAGGAGACTATACCGGCGGGCGCTATGCCTATGTGGATGGGACCGCATCTCTGGGCGCTATCCTGGAGCTGCTTGAGAATTTCTGAACTCAGGCCAGCGTGGAATTCGCATGGCCCAACGTGGGAAGCTGTGTGGATCTCGGCCTGAGTCTGGCGCTGTCGGGCGCACGCGCGAGCTGTTGAGCACCTGCTCAGCCACGGCACGTGGTGGCCTGACGCTAGACCACCAAGATCACCCCAGCGATGCTCAGCAGCGTGCCTGCTAAAGAGGCCCGCGTGGGGCGCTCTCGGTAAAAGGCCCAGCTCAACGGGATGGCAAAGATGGGCGCGGTGGCGCCAATGATCGCCGCTTGGCTTGGGCCTGCGAACTGCACGGCGGCGGCGTACAAGGAGCCCGCAATCCCCCACCCAAGCACGCCAGCCACGCCAAGCAGGATCCATGTCTTGCGGCGGATGGTGCCGATCTCGGAGGCAGCCCCGCGCCAGATCGCGAGCACCGTGGAGAAGAGAGCGACTGCGAGAACGCGCACGCTGGTCGCCACCACGCTGTTGATCTCGCCACGCAGCCCCAGCGATAGGATGATGGTCGCCAGGCCCCACAGCACGGCCGTGGCGAGACCGCAGGCGACGCCTTTGATGAGGCTAGACACGGGGAGAGACGCCTGATCTGGCTGCCCACTGGATGGCGTAGAGGGCCGGGCCACCAGATAGACGCCCACCAGCACCAGGGCCATGCCAACCAGGATCTGCCAAGTCATGGGAGCGCCCAGCAAGAGCGCGCTCAGAAGGACGGTGAACAAGGGATAGCTGTTGGTGATGGGAAAAGCGCGCGAGATGCCCAGCAGCCTGAGGCTGGTGAGCAGAAAGAAATCCCCCGCCACGCCGCCGATCAGAACCGAGCCGATCAGGTAGGCGAGGCGCAGCGGCGTCATGAGGGCATAGTCGCCGGATGCGCCCAGGATGACGATCAGGGGGGCAATGATCAGCAGGGCAAAGGCCGCCCGAATGCCGTTCACAAGCAGCGCATCCAGTTGCGCGGAGAGATTGCGCAACACCATGGTGGACAGAGCCCAGGCAATGGCTTGGGCGAAGGCAAAGAGGATGCCCATTCTGGTCCTCACTTTGGTTCGCAGGATAAGGGCACCAAGTCAGGGCGGGATCCACTCTATTCTCTAGGAGACGTTTGGGGGCGCTCTGGCTTGAGGGCAATCCCTATAGTAGGTGCAGTGTCTTGCCTGTCAATTCGGCCCAGACCTCATGCACCGCGAGAGAGCCTCGCGCCCCGGAACGCGCGCGATGACAAGGAGACCGTATGAAAGCAACTGTGGCCGTATTGCAGCAGTTCGCCGAGCCACTCAGTCTGGAGCATCTCGAGATCCCCAAGCTCGCTGCTGGGCAGATTCTGGTTCAGATCGAGGCCGCCGGCGTATGTGGTTCGGATGTGCACATGTGGCAAGGCAAGGATCCCCGCACACCCCTCCCGATGGTGTTGGGCCATGAGGGCGTGGGACGCATCGTCGAGGCACCCCTCGGCCTGAGGGACATCCACGGGCAGCCGCTGGGTCGCGGCGATCGCATTATCTGGGAGCGCGGGGTCACCTGTGGGCGGTGCTACTATTGCACGGTGCGCCAGCAGCCCGAGTTGTGCACAGAGCGGTGGGTGTATGGCATCTATCGCGGCCTGCACGTAGCTCCGCACCTGAACGGCTGCTACGCGACGCACCTGATCCTGGATGCGGCCACCCATCTCATCGCACTGAGCGACGAGGATGACCCGGCCATCATCGTGCCGGCCTCCTGTTCGGGCGCCACGGCGGCTCACGCCCTGGAATTGACGCCCGCGCAGATCGGCGATACGGTCGTGATCTTTGGGCCTGGTCCTCTGGGCGCTTTCTGCGTCGCTTTGGCGCGGGCAGCGGGCGCAGAGCAGATCGTCGTCATCGGGGGCACATCCCGACGTCTGGAGCTCTGCTCTCAGATGGGCGCCACCCATGCGCTCGACCGCCATGCCATGGCCATGGCCGATCGCCAGGCGGTCATCATGGAGCTGACCCATGGCCGTGGCGCCGATCTGGTCGTCGAGGCTTCGGGCAGCGTCGCAGCCTCTCGAGAGGGGCTCGCCATGCTGCGGCACGGTGGGGCGCTCTCTCTGGTGGGATTCGGAACCCCGGTGGGCGAGATGACCTTTCCGCCCTTTGAGAGCGTGGTGCGCAAGAACGTGCGCATCCAAGGCGTGTGGGTGAGCCATGTCCGTCATACAGAGCGAGCGCTCGCACTCATCCGCCAGCAGCCCAAGGCTTTCGCTGAGTTAATCACGCACCGCTTGCCCCTCGAAGAGGCCACCACTGCGCTGGAAACGGTGGCGCAGCGTGAAGCCATGAAGGTCGTTCTCGAGCCCGGCGTCTGAACCCAAACC